>JBDTOH010000117.1:0-12345 GCA_039933355.1 Gemmatimonadota bacterium
GGGCCGGCCTTCGTCGGCACGGACCACCTCGATATCGCGCCAGCCGACGGCGCGAGCGTCGGGAAGTGATTGGAGAGCCTTATACACCGCTTCTTTGGCGGCAAGCCGAACTGCGAAATGCGGAGCCGGGTTCTCCCGTCCTTCGAGGTAGGTCCGCTCTCCATCGGTGAGCAAACGGACGAGCGCTCTCCCCTCGTGAGCTGCCAGGAGCCGCGCCGCGCGGGCGACATCGACGAGGTCGATGCCCAGCCCGATCACGGCCACGGCAGGCCCCAGAACCACGTGCTGACGGGGGCGAGAAACGCCGGAAGCGGCAGGTATCCGCCGATGCCGAGCCCGAGCCACCCAGCGAGGACTGCGAGCAACACCCCAGGTACCCATCTGATCAATGGCGCAGGCCTCCAATTCTCCGCCGCTGCGATAGCCGGCTGCCATTCCGCCAGTGCCTGGTGGACGACGTGCTCCACAGCTTCCCACGCCGACTGGAGCGCTCCCGCCGCTTGGCGGACGATCTCGACCCAGGCTTCGGCGCGCGCTGTGGCAAGCCGTTCGGTGAGCTGTTCGAGCGGAATGGCCGCGGCATCGAGCCTGGCGTGAAGCACGGCGCGGTCTTCGGCGTTGGGAAGCATTCTGGCAAGGCGCCGGTTGGACATCGCCGACGCTTTGGCCGCACGCCGCAGCCGAGCTTCGATCACCGCCACGGTCTGAGTCGTGACTCGATCGACCGCGCCGCGCCACAGGTCGAGCCAGACCGATCGACCGAGGGCGCTGAGCGCGCCAGCGCTGTCACCGCTGAGGAGGCACCCGCGGGCGGTTTGGGCCCGTTCGAAGAGATCGGTCACGAGCGCGAGTCGGACGTCGTCGAGCCCGATCTCGGCCGGCTCGAATCGTCCCGGCGGGTCGACCAGGTGGCCGAGGTAGGGACCGAGCTCCGGGAGCCGGACCGGGGCCGTCACGAGGCGCTCTCCCAGCTCGGTCTCTCTCCACCGAGCTCGCGGAGCGAGAGAATCGCCGGCCGGCCCGTGTTCCGGGCGAATCGGGCCGCGAAATCGGCGAGCGGCTCGGCGGTGAAGCTGTTCCGCGGTAGGCCGGTCGCTGCGATCGCCGCTTCGATCGATACCGGAGCTCCTTCGACTTCGAGCAAGACGTCGAGCCGCGGATACCACTCGAGCCGGAGCGTGGCGCCCGCCAGCGTGAGATACCGAACCTGGCGATCGATCCGATGGATCTCCTCATAGCCTAACGCCCGGAAGAGTGCGGCCGGATCGGCGTCCTTCGAGCGGCATTCGTATTCCAGCTCGGGCCGCCGCTTGTAGCCCTCGGCCGTGACGGTCGCGGGGCCCTTCCAGCCCACCTGCGCCTCGGCCCGGCCCTCCGAATAGTGGTAGGTACGAACTCGCAGCACCTCGTCGCGGCCCGTGAGCTCTCCGGCGCGGTCGAAGCGCCGGTCCACCATCAGGCCGGAGAAGCCGGGCACCGCGCCTCGGGCGAGGAGCCGGACGACGACCACCGCGGGCTCGGGCACCACTGCTTTGAGCTCGAGCTCGATCGGAGGAGAGTCCGCGGAAACCGGCATGGTCGTTAGGCCACGATCGCCGAGTGGACGCGAGCCGTGTCGCTGAGGTCGACGAACACGTGATGGGCTCCGGCGGCCTCGAGATCCGCCGCCGTGAAACCGCCGGTCGCGACCGCGATCGAGGTGGCGCCGATGCCGAGGCCGCAGGTCACGTCGGCCGGCGTGTCACCGATGATGATGACCTCCTTGCCCCGCGGCGCGCGGCCGAAATGGGCGCGGGCGCGCTCGGCCGCAATGGCGGGAAGCTCCGACCGGGCCGCGTGATCGGATCCGTAGGCGCCGACGACGAACCGCTCCGGATCGAGCGAGACCGCGCGGAGCTTCATCGCTGCGCCGCGGGAGACGTTCCCGGTCAAGAGCCCGAGGACGATCCGCTCGTCCGCCTCGAGCCGATCGAGCAACGGCAGAATCCCGGGCATCACCTCAGCCAGGTGCCCGTACCGGGCGAGCTCGCGGTCGAGGTGCGTCAGATAGCGGGCGAGCAGCGCTTCGATTCGGACCGGATTGGACCGGTCGGGATGGCCGGCCGCATCGAGCAGCTCGAAGGCGATCTGCGGATCGGTCTTGCCCCCGAAGTGGATCTGATCGACACCGGTGGCATGCCCGATCTCATCCACGAGGGCGGCGAGAATCGCCCGCCGGCCGGCCCCGGCCGAGAGCAGCAGGGTCCCATCGATATCGAACAACACCAGCCGTTCCTTCGCCACGAATCAGGCCGGGCCGGATGAAGTGGGCGTCCCGCCCTTTTTCGCGGCGCACGCCTGGCATGACGTGACGCCGCGAAAAGTGCAGATGATGCAGATGAACGTTCCACATCCATCGCACGGATAGCCCTCGGATGCGCGCTCCTCGCGCCCGCAGGCGCGGCAGATCATCGCGTCGCTCGCCGGCTGAGGGGGGGTGCTCACGGATCGCTCCTACTCGGTGATGGCGTAGAGCTTGATCTTGTTGATCAGCGTGGCGCGCGAGATCCCCAGCTCTTTGGCGGCCCGGGTACGATTGCCGCCGTGATAGCGCAACGTTCGATCGATGTGCTGGTGCTCGAGCGCCTGCAGCGTCATCGGCGTGTGGCGCCGATCGCCGAGGCCGGCGCGGGCCCGGAACTCGCCGGGCAGATGCTCGACATTGATCACCAGCTGATCCTTGCCGATGATCATCGATCGCTCGAGCACGTTATGGACTTCGCGGATGTTGCCCGGCCAGCTGTACTGAGCAAACCGCTCCAGCACCTCCGGCGCGATCGCGTGCGGTCCTTCGGGAAATGCGGGCTTGAGCTGCTCGTGGATCAGCTGGACGATCGCGACCTGATCTTCCTGGGTTCGCTCCCTGAGCGGCGGGAGCGGCAGCGGCATCACGCTCAACCGATAGAACAGATCCTCGCGGAATCGCTGGGCCTCGACGTCGACCGAGAGGTTCCGCCGCGTCGTCACCATGAGCCGGGTATCGACCGCGAGATCCTGGGAGCCGCCTAACCGCCGGAACGTCCGAGTCTCCAGGACTCGGAGGAGCTTGGGCTGGAGCTCCGCCGGCAAGTCGCCGATCTCGCGGAGCAGGAGCGTGCCGCCGTCGGCAATCTCGATCAGGCCACGCTGCCGTTCGGTCGCTTCGACGAATACGCCCCGCTCGTGACCGAAGAGCAACGAATCGAGATAGGCGGCGTGGAGGTCGGTGAGCCGGACCTCGAGAAACGGCTTTCCCGCCCGCGGCCCGAGGTCGTGAATGCGGCGCGCGGTCCAGGCCTTTCCCACCCCGGCTTCTCCGGTGAGCATCAGCGTGGTGCGGTCGCTCTGGGCCAGCAGCTGAATCTGCTGGGCCAGCTGGCGCATCGCGGGCGAGGAGCCGAACCCGTCCGATTCGGATTTGGGCGTTCCACCGGCCAGGAGCAACGACGTCAACCGGCGGGCCCGCGCGACGCCGGCGGCCCGGCTCGCGACGAGGAGAAGCACGCCGGGGTCTCCCGCGGTGTCGATGACCTGGGAGGCCCCCTGCTCGAGCCCGTTCGCGACCAGGGCCGGCGTGAGCCCTTCCCCGAACACCACGACGGGAGCGTCGGTGCGCCGGAGCCGCGCGAGCGCATCCGGGACGGCCTCGAGCAGTCCGAGCGACAGCAGGACCGCATCAGGGCGAAGCCGCTCCAAGGTCGCGGCGGCCGCCTCGACGCTGAGCTCGCGGATAACCTCGCCGCCGGTCTCCTCGAAACGAGATCCCAGCCCGCGCAGCACGGTCGGGTCACTGTGAACCAACAGGATCGAATCCGTCATGGTCTCACCCCGGATCGGGTAGCCCTCGAGACGAGGGGCGGCCCTCCCCAACGATGGCCGCTGAAGTGATTAGGCGCAATCGCCGGCGAACGACGCTCATTGAGCGCCATCGGCCATGATGCGAAGCGAGCGTGGAACAACCACTGCCGTCACCGGCGTCGTGCCGGCGACCTCACCGTCGTACTGCACCGGCTGCACCACCTCGGTCTGGACCGTGATCTCGCGCCCCCGTGCGTACAACAGGTAGGGCGTCGATCCGGTCCCGATCCAGCCGTTCACGATCGCGCGAAAGAGGCCCCTGCCGCACTGGTACGGCGTGTCGGCCGCGAGCACGACCACGTCGAGGATGCCGTCGTCGAGCTCAGCGCCGCGGACCGCGCGAATCAGCGGAGGAATCAGCTCGGAGCAGTTGAGCACCAGCGCGTCGGCCGCCATCATAGTGACGGTTTCGCCGTCGATCGTGATCCGGTATGGCGAGTTCCGGATGGTCGACAAGGTCCGGAACAACGTCGCGAAGTATCCGCCGATGCCCCACTGCCGCTTCTCCGCGGTCTTTGTCTGGGCCATGATCTTCGCATCCGCGCCGACGCCCGCCGCCACGGCGAAGTAGTGGGTGCCGTCGGCGCGCTCGAGCCGGCCGAGGTCGATCAGGCGGCTCCGGCCCCGGGCGATGACCTGCGCCGCGGGCACCGGTGCGCTCGGGAGTCGCAGGTTGCCGGCCAGGACGTTACCGGTCCCGCCCGGGACAATGCCTAACGCTACGCCTGTCCCGACCAGCGCCGCCGCCGCCTGCATGGTCGTGCCGTCGCCGCCGAAGGCCACCACCACGTCGGCCCCGAGATCGAGTGCCTCTGCCGCGAGTCGCCGCGCATCCCCCGGCGCTTTCGTCAGCGCGCCTTCCACCTGCCAGCCCGACGCGCGAAAGACCCGTTCGACCGCAAGCCGGTCATCGGAGTTGGTCCGGGCCGCGACCGGGTTCGTGATCACGAATACCCGCGCCATCAGTAACTCCGGTCCCACCGAAGATCCGCGCCGAACTGGTACCGGTTCGAGACGGTGAGCGCACTGACCGCCCGCGTCGCGCACCCCTGGATCGGCTCGGCCACCACCTGAAGCTTGAAGTCGCGATTGAGGCGATACTCCAGGGTGGCTCCGAGATTCTGCAAGCCGAGGGATGATTGCGCCGCACCGCCGATACACGCGGTCGCGGTGGCGGTCACGAACCAACGCTGCCCAAGCTGCCGGCCGATGGCGAGCTGAGTGGGCATCACGCCGGTCGTGAAACCGCTCCCGGCGAAGCCCGGCCGGATCTCGATCAGATCGACCCCGCGGTTCTGCCCGATCAGCGCCCGCTCGAGCTCGCTCGAGAACGCCCCTAACAGGATGTTCGTCGCCGCTCCGATTTCCGGAAGCACGCTGCTGGTGCGGCCCGTGAGAAGCAGGGAGACCAGGTCCCGCTGCGACAGGGGCACGTGCCCAGGGGCGCTCGACAGAGTGAGCTTGGGTACCAGGAGCGTGCCGGTGAGCCTGGCGATGATGGGCAGGTCTTCGCCGCTGCCCGCCTCGGTTCGCACCAGATAGCGCGCCGAGATGTCGAGCTCCGCGTTGAGGTCCGAGGTGCCGAAATAGCGGAGCCGCCCCTGCTCGACCGTGAAGGATCTGGTCACCGGTCCGATCTTGAGCGTGTAGGTCCCTCGCGGCGTGTTCAGCTCACCACTGATCAGGTATTCCTTGCCCCGGGATCGGTGCGGCTGCTTGCTCACCGTCACCTGACCCTCGAGCTGGATATTGGCCTCGTTGGAGCGAAGCCAGACTCCCTGCCCGACCTGCAGAGCGAGCGACTGGATTGTCAGTGAATCGAGAAAGCGGCTTTGGAACGCAGCGCCGAGATTCTGAGTGCGGATCAGTGTGGAATCGACGAGGTCGGCGTTGAGCGGATCATCCAGATTGACGATGTTCTTGCTGATCAGATCCGCGAAATAGACCACGCTGTTGCTCGCCACCGCCTGACCGGTGAGGACGGGATGCTCCAGCGTCCCCGTCAATTTGACCTGCCCCGTGGTCTGAAGGGTCAGGAAATCCGCCACGTCCATCACGAGGAAGTCCTGCGCGATGAGCTCCAGTCCGAGCAACGGATGGCTGAGCCGCTCGATCCGCATGCCGCCGTTGATGGCGAGCACGCCGGGGCCGCTGCCGATCGTCAGGCTGTCGGGCCTGATCGAGTCGCCGAGGAATCGGAGAGCTCCCTTGATCGGGCCATACCGAACGCCAAGGCTGGGCACGTCGAGATAGCCATCGCTGACTCGGAGGAACCCTCCCAGCCGGGGTTTCTCCCAGGTGCCGTCCACCTTCGCGTCGATCGCCAGCGCACCTCGAACCCGCCGAACATTCGGCGTGAGCGCCTCCACCACGGCTAGGTCGACGCTGTCGGACTTCGCTTCAATCATGAGCGGAAGCGGAAGCTGCCGCTTGGCGACGGCCCCGAAGGCGAGATCGAGCGGTAGCTCCGCAGTCACATCGAGCACCGGACGACCGGTCCGCCAGAAGGTGACGTTGGACTGAAGCTTCTGACTCTCGTAGTTGAAGACCGCGCGGATCAACGGGGCCCGGAAATCTCCAATGACGGGCGCCGTGATCGATCCCGAGCCGCGGAACAAGGGGGCCTTCGCCGTCCCGGTGATTCGGGTGTCGAACGAGATGAGACCGCCGACGCCGACCGTATCGAGTTGAAAGAGCGCGTACACGTCGCGGAGCCCGAGACCAAAGGCCGAGATCGTGAGGTGCCCTTCACGGTCGCCCGGCAAGCTCCCGGCAAGCTCGACGCTGCCCGAGCCGTCCCGAGTGCTCAATTGCACCGTATCGACGGCGATCCCCGCGTCGGCAATGGCGAACTCGGCGGGCCGCGCCAGGGTCCAGGTTCGATCGAGCATCTGCACCGAAAGCGAATCGACCCGGATCCGCTGTTCGTTTCCATGCCGAGTGTACCGTCCCCCCGCGTCGAAGTCGGAGAGCCTCATTCCGTTCCACCCGGCGTGCCAGTGGAGGTCGTTCCTGCTGCCGTCTGCGAGGACGTGCACGTTGGTGAATGCCAGCCCGCGGGTCCTGAACTCGGTCGCAGTCGCCTCGAGCGACACGGTCGCGGTGTCCCCGGTCCGGTAGCTGATGGTGCTCTTGAAGGGACCCACTTCATAACCGCGCCAGCGAACCGAATCGGCCGTGGCGTCGAGCGCGACCGTCAGCCGGTCGAGAGATCCTGCGATCGTCGCGCGAACCGAGGCCCGCCCCTGAAGCCGGTCCAGGCTGGCGGTGTCGGCGGGGCCGAGCTTGCCTAACACCCGCACCAGCGAATCGAACGGAGCGAGGTTCGCGTTGAGAACCGCCAACGTGAGAGTCCCCTGCTTGGGATTGGTCCAGCCGAGGCTTCCCGTACCGTCGAGCCGGCCGTCCTTCCACTGGGCGGAGAGGGTGTCTACGGTGATGATGCTGTCATGAATGCGGAGCACGCCGACCGCCGAGTCGATCGGGAGCTGGCGAATCCGGCTCGGCGTGAGGTGAATCGCGAGGTCCGCGGTCGGAGCCACGAGCGTATCGATCGTGGCGGTCACCGTGAGGTCACCGTTGAGCGAGGTGGTCGGCCCAGTGCCGCGAAGAAGGGCGAGATCCGCCGCGGTGAAATCGATGTGGAGCTGATCCGTCGCCCATCGCGGGGGACGCAGCGTCGTCATGCCGCGCACGACGTAACGCCCGATCTCCCCGCTGAGGTCGGCGTCGACCGCGAGCCGCTCGAGATCGCCGTTCAGCTTGATCCGGCCGGCCAGGCTGCCCTGGGCAGTGAGCGAGGGGAAGGACCGCCGGATGCCTTCGAACGAGAGCGTGTCGATCACGAGATCGGCATCGACCGCGAACACCGGGGCTCCGGTGTTGAGCCGTGCGGTTCCGCTCAGGCGACTCGCAGGACGGTCGCCATCCTGGTGCATCACCGTGCCTACATAGGTCACGTCCTTGAGCGGTCCCGTGAGCGCGCCCTGGAGCGCCAGTCGGCCGTCCAGGGTCACCGAGGGCGCGACCAGCCGCACCGTTCGAAGATCGAGGTCGGCGTCGGGCACTTTCGTGTCTTTGAAGAAGAGGCCGTTGGGCGCTCCGATCACAATGAGCCCGTCGAGGGCGAGCCGGCTCTGGTTGGGCGCGGGGACCCTCGCATCTTCGAACCGCCAGTCGAAATTGACCGTCATGCCGTCGAAAAAACCCCGCGCGCTGAGCGGTCCGGTGATCCAGCCGTAGAACGGCAGGCTGTCGATGTACGCCCGCGCGACGTCGAGATTGAGGCGATTGAGATTGAGCCCGAGCTTCTTGAATCCGAGCCCGCGGTCCACGTCGGTCACCGCCACGAGGTCGCCGTCGATCGTGCTCACCGTGTCGGCCAGGCGGAGGTTCCTGACGTCGAACTCGGTCTGATCGCCGCCGAGCGCGGTGATCAGAACTTTGCCCCGTCCGCGCATCGCGGGAAATTGCGGCGAGATGAATCGGATATCGACGAGGTCGAGCTGGCTCAGGTCGATGGCGAAGTTGTAGAGCACCGTGTCCTGGGGCCAGTCCATCCGCCCGGTGCCGCGTGCGACCGTGTGCGGCAGCACCGCGCGGTCGAGCTCGATCAGCAGGCTGTCGCCGCCCTGCACGATCGACGCCTTGAGGTCGCGAACCGCCACCGCGGGATCGCTCACGTCGGCCATGAGCGAGTCGATCCGGGCGCTGAGGGGCCGGTGGTCCGGCGAGCTCACCTGGATCACCGGGACCCGGAGCGTGAGGTTGGTGATCGTACGAATCTTCGCCAGCCCCTCGACCCCGGCCTCGATCCGGTGCCCCGGCTTGGCTCGTTCGGCCGCGAGCGCGGAGTCGGCCTGGGCGGCGGTCGTTAGGCGGCCGTCGGGATCCCACGGCGTCGTGATCTCGAAGGTTGCCCGGTCGATCAGCAGATTGCGGAGCTCGATCAGGGGAGACGGTCCGCCGCCGGGGCCTTCGCCGAGGCGGAGAATCTCCTCGTAGTTCATCCGACCCTTGCGGTGCTTGATCAGGTGGATGTCGGCCTCGATGATCCGGGCCGAGTCGAGGACGTACTGGCCGGCGATGAACTTCCCGATGCCGTACCGGAGCTCGAGCCGCTTGATCGACGCGAGCAGCACTCCACTGGTGTCGCGGACCACGACCGAATCGAGGTCGAGGCCCGAGAGGAAGCCGCCGGAGATTCGGCCGATCTCCACGGAGCCGCGCACCAGCCGGTTCGACTCGGTCGAGAGAAAACGGGCCAGCAGGGTCCGGCCCGGCTTCGAGCCGACCAGCGCGGTCACGGTCCCGACGACCGCGGCGACGGCGCCGAGCAGCACCACAAAGACGAAACGGAGCAGCCAGCGCGGCATCAGAACGCCTGCCCCACCGAGAACTGCAACACGAACCGGCGGGTTATCGGCTTTTGGTAGTCGGGCCGGACCAGAGTCAGCGACCCGTCCTGCTGCTGCGCGTAGAGCGCGCCGGGCGGGAACGGATACGGATTGTAGCCGAGGTCGAAGCGGGTTGGCCCGAGCGGCGTCGAGAAGCGGAGGCCGACTCCGGGCGTCACCCGAATGACGCCCCCGCTCGACCGGCTCGATCCTCGTTCCCACACGCCGCCCGCGTCGACGAACGCCGCCCAGCGCAGCTTCCCGCGGAGCACCGGCGCCGGCACCCGGAGCTCGAGGTTTCCGATCACCAGCGTGTTACCGCCCGTCGGCGCGACCCTGACGTCGCCGGCATTCGGGTTGCCTCCGTTGGCGAGGCTGTCGAGCACCGTGTAGACGACCGGTCCGAGCTCGTTGCGGTCGAAGCCGCGGACATCGTTGGCGCCGCCGGCGTAGAACCGCTGATCCGGCGGAATGAAGTTGGTGGCGCCGCCGGTGAGCTGGAGCTTGGGCGCCACGATCAGGCCGCCCCGAACCCGCCCGGCGAGCACGATGTCGCCGCCTAACGGTTGGTACAGCGCCGCTTCCGCCACGCCGCGGGTAAACTGGCTGAAACTCGAGGAGCCGATCAGGCGGGAGCTGTGAGTGGCCTCCACCGTGACGAGCGTGCCGCGGGTCGGGTCGAGCGGATTGTTGACCCGCTGACGGCTGATCGAGCCGGTGAGGGTCGCGAGCGGTCGGCTCTGGGTGAGCTGCTGGACATCCTCCACTCGGCAGGCGTTGAAGAACGCGCAGAAGCTCACGGCGTTGGCAAGGGTGCGACCGTAGGAGAGCCGGTAGCTGAGCGAGATCGGGATCCGGCGCTCCGTCTCGCGGGCGAACGTGATGCTGGTTCCGACCTCTTCGCGGAGGTACACCTGGAACTCGCTCCGGCGTTCCGCGAAGATCGCGAGCGTGATCGAGTTCGCGGGCGAGAGAAACGCCGGTCGCCTGAGCGCCGCCGACAGGCCGTAATTGGCCCGCTCCGAACCGACCGAGTCCCTCAGGAGCGAGCGGCAGAGCGCGGAGTTCTGGAGCCCGAAATCGAACGGCTTCCCGACGCCGATCTTGGAAAGCTGCCCGGTGAGGTCGAGGACCTGTCCGCCGCCGAGGAAGTTTCGCGCGGTCCAGCCTAACGAGGTTCGAAAGCAGTCGTTGGTGGCGAAGCCGGCCGAGGCCCGAGCTCGATGGAAGGGGCCTTCCTCCACATCCACCGCCAGAGGTACCTCCCGATCGCCGACCTTGAAGATCGCGGTGTCGAGGCGCACGCTCGCGAAGCGGAACAAGTCCGACCGGTACAGATTGAGCTGACTGGCATAGATATCGGATTGCCGGTACTGCTGTCCCGGCCTGGTCGCGAGCAGGCTGACGACCACCGAGGTATCGACCTGCTTCGTGCCCGATACCCGGATCGAGCCGATCGTCCCGACCTGCCCGGGAACCACCAGCAGACCGAGGTCAGCCGTGTGCCCTGCCCGATCGATGTCGCGCTTGCTCGAGAAGACCGAAGCCGTCGGATAGCCGCGGTCGCGGAGTCTGGTCTGCAGCGTATCCGCCGACACCAGGAGCAGGTTGCGGTTGAACGGCATGCCGACTTTGAGCGGAAGGTCCAGGAGCAGCTGCTCGCTGTCGGGAACCGAGTCGAGCCCGCTGACCGAGAGCTCCCGGACTCGGACCGGTTCGCCCTCGGTGAAGTTGAAGGTGATCCACACATCGTCCGTGGTTCGCTTGATCAGCGTGTCCACCTTCACATCGAGAAATCCGCTGGCCTGATAAAAAAGCCGCAGCCGGATGACGTCGCGCCGCAGCTCGCGTTCATTGAGTCGCCGCTTCTCGCCGAGTCCGATCCAGCGCACCAATCCGCTGCGCGCAAAAAAGCTCGAGTTGGTCGTCGATATCGCCGCAGCGAGCACGGCCGGGTCGATCGAGTGATTGCCTTGGAATTTGAGCTGTCGGATGAGCAACCCCTGGCCCTGCGCGGCGAGAGGCCGCGCTCCTACGCCGGAAAGTACGGCTCCGATAATTAACCAGGCGGCGCCAATGTTCAAGAATTTGCGCACTGCCAAATTCTCGAACGCCGAGAATCCGGAGGCGGCCGGCCCCGAGACGGTGGTTGTGATTGACGACACAGTCTAAATGTAGTAGCCTGAAAACGTTACGCTACGGGGGAAAATTCCTCCAGGTCTCGGCGGCGCCCGGGCCAGCCAATTCCTGAAACCGAGAGCTGGGGCTCTTGCGACCTTTACTGTCAAACTTTAGACGCTCGTGACGCTTCTCCTTTCACCGAAAACAGCGCCCGGACGATCTCGACTTGCCGGCGGGGTCCGATCGGTCGGTCTGATGGCCGCGCTGGCGATCCTCGCGAGTCACCAAAGCTGGGCTCAGTCGGTTACGAAACGGCTCACCCAACGGCTCGATACCGCGCCACTCGACCACCACCTGTGGGGCATCGCGGTGCTCGACCAGCACGGCAAGCTCATCTTTGGCCGGAACTCGGATCGGCTGTTCATCCCCGCCAGCAACACGAAGCTCGTGGTCGCCGCCACGGCAGCGATCCTCTTGCCGCCAAACTTCAAAGTTCGGACGTCGGTCTACGCACTGGGTGCGCTCGAAGGAGGCGTGCTGAAGGGCGACCTCGTGCTCTATGGCCGGGGCGACCCGACCATGAGTCGCCGCTGCTTCGCGATCGACACGACGGCGGCGCGCTCGTGTGAGGCCGATCCGACTCGTCCTTTCGCCGAGCTCGCGGCCGCGCTTGCGGGCCGTGGACTTCAAGCGGTCGATGGCGATATCATCGGCGACGGGAGCTATTTCGAGGCGAAGACCGTGCACGGCACCTGGGAGAACGACGACCTCATTTGGTGGTACGCCGCTCCGGTTTCGGGACTGGGCTTCAACGACAACAGCGTCGACGTAACGATTCGGCCCGGTGCCACGATCGGGGCGCCGGCGGTCATCGAAGTCTGGCCTCAGGTGGCCGACCTGGCATTCGAGAATCGGACCGAGACCGTGAGTCCGGAAGGCAGGACCGACCTCC
>JBDTOH010000118.1:0-12332 GCA_039933355.1 Gemmatimonadota bacterium
CACGGCACCGGTGCGCTGGGTCGAGTCGGTCCGCGCGCTCGACGCCCTCGCGCCGGGCGCGCGCTATGTCGAGATCGGTCCGGGAACCGTGTTAGGCGGACTCCTCAAGCGGATTCTCCCCGGCTCCCAGTATCTGTCGCTCGGCACCGCCGATGAAGTGGAGCGGTTCGTCGCATGAGTGTCACGATCGATCTCACCGGCCAGGTCGCGTTCGTGACCGGCGGCACGCGGGGAATCGGGCTTGGGATCGCCGCGGCGCTCCACCGGGCCGGCGCGAAGGTGGCCGTGGTCGGGCGGAACGGTACCCACGCGGAAGAGGTGGCGGCCGGGCTCGGGGCCGGAGCGGCGGGGTTTGCCTGCGACGTGGCCGACCGAGCCCAGGTCGAGGCGGCGATCGCCGCGGCGGACGCAGCGCTCGGACCGATCAGCGTGCTCGTCAACAACGCCGGCATCACCCGCGACAACTTGCTGCTCCGGCTCGACGACGCGGCGTGGGATCAGGTGCTCGACGCCAACTTGAAGGGTCCGTTCTATACCACCCGCGCCGTGATCAAGGGGATGATGAAGCGCAGGGTGGGGAGGATCATCAACATCACGAGCGTGGTGGGCATCACCGGAAACAAGGGACAAGCCAACTACGCGGCAAGCAAGGCCGGTCTCATCGGGTTCACCAAGTCCGTGGCGAAGGAGTACGCCAGCCGCAACATCCTCGCCAACTGCGTGGCGCCCGGATTCATCGAGACCGACATGACGTCCGGCTTGCCAGCGGAGGCGCGGGAGGCCTTATTATCCCAGATTGCCGTCGGGCGGCTCGGCCAGCCCGACGAGGTCGCCGGCGCGGTCCTCTTCCTCGCGTCGGATCTTGCCCGCTACATCACCGGTCAGGTGCTGGTGGTGGACGGCGGAATGGTCATCTGACATCACAACTCCCCCAGCGTTCCACTCTGACCCGAGGTTGACATGAGCGACATGGTTGAGAAGGTCAAGGACATTATCGTCGAAGAGCTCGGCGTTGAGCGTGAGAAGCTCACCGACGACGCGAGCTTCATGGAAGACCTTGGCGCCGACTCGCTCGATACCGTCGAGCTGGTGATGGCCTTCGAGAAGGAGTTCGACATCGACATCCCGGACGAAGAGGCCGAAAAACTCCGGACCGTCGGCGACGCGCTTCGGTATCTCCAGGAGAAGATGGGGAACAAGTAACCGATGCCGCAGCGCGTGGTGGTTACCGGCCTCGGGCTCCTCACTCCCGTCGGCCTTACGGTGGACGAGACGTGGAATAGTCTCCTCGCCGGAAAGTCCGGGGCGGCTCCGATCACCAAGTTCGACGCGAGCAGGCTCCAGGTGCGGTTTGCCTGCGAGGTCAAAGGCTTCGATCCGCTTCAGTACATGGATCGGAAGGAAGCCCGCCGCTACGATCTGTTTCTCCAGCTCGCGCTCGGAACTGCTCACCAGGCGATCACGCAGGCGGGGCTCGAGGGCAAGTTCCCCAGCCCGGAACGCTCCGGCGTCATCATCGGGAGCGGCATCGGCGGGATGATGACCTTCGAGGAGCAGTGCCTCATCTATCTGGAGAAGGGGCCGGACCGGGTCTCTCCGTTCTTCGTTCCGATGTTCATCCCCGACATTGCCGCGGGGATCGTGTCGATTCGGTATGGGCTCAAGGGCCCGAATTTCTGCACCGTCTCTGCCTGCGCCTCTTCCGCCCATGCGATCGGCGAGGGATACGAGTTGATCAAGATGGGCAAGGCCGACTGCATCGTCGCGGGTGGATCGGAAGCGGCAATCACGGGGCTGGCCATTGCCGGCTTCCAGAACATGAAGGCGCTTTCGGTCCGCAACGACGCGCCCGAGAAGGCGAGCCGCCCCTTCGACAAGCTCCGCGACGGCTTCGTGCTCGGAGACGGCAGCGCGATGGTCGTGCTGGAGAGCCTCGAGCACGCCGAGAAGCGCGGCGCCAAGATCCTCGGCGAGATGATCGGCTACGGCATGAGCGCGGACGCCCACCACATGACGGCTCCCGCTCCCGAAGGTGAGGGCGCCCAGCGGGCCATGCGGGATTGTCTCGCCGACGGGGAGATCGACCTGACGGATGTCGGGTACATTAATTCCCATGGGACGTCCACTCCGCTCGGTGACGTCGCGGAGACGCTCGCGGTGAAGCGTGTGTTCGGCGATCACGCGAAGAAGCTGATCTTTGGTTCCACCAAGTCGATGACCGGCCACCTGCTCGGCGGCGCAGGCGCGCTCGAGTTCGCCGTGTCGCTCCTGGTCGCTACGACCGGTAAGGTTCCCCCAACGATCAACCAGGAAGTTCCCGATCCGGAATGCGACCTCGACTCGGCGCCTAACCAGGCTGTGGAGCGGCAAGTCGACGTTTCCCTCTCGAACTCGTTCGGCTTCGGCGGCCACAATGTGACGCTCGCGGTTCGGGGCTTCAAGGCCTAGACCCGCCCAAGCCATTCTCCCAGCTTGACTGAGACACCGCCATACCGGTAATTGCGGCATGGCCGTCGCGCTTCTTCTCACGTGGTCCATCCTTCAAATCGTCGGCGGGAGCGTGCGGGCCTCGTCGCCTCGCGCTGTCGTCGATTCGGCGCTTGCCGCGGTCGAGGCGGACAAGACCGCAGCGCTCGAGACGACGTGGCGGAGGCGCGGCGCGAGGGACGTCGCCGCCCTCCTCGGGCGGGCATCGCTGGCGCGGCTGTCGTACCGGTTCGAGCAGGCCGATACCCTGTATGCGTCCGTGATTGTCCTGCGCCCCGAGCCACGCGACCGCTTCAGGTTGTCTGCTCAGTTGGGCCAGGGATACTCCCGTCAGAACATGGCCGACCTCCGCGGCGCCGACTCGATCTTTGCGATCGTCATCGCGGCGGCCGCCGACTCGGTGTCTCGACCAGAGCTTGCCGAAGCCTTGCTGTCACGCGCCATCGTCATGGTCAGACTCAAAGGGATGGTCGCGGCCGGGCGCCTGGTCGACCACGCCGACTCGATTCGCCCTCCGGACGACTCGGTGCTGTTGGTTCGGACGCTCTGCACCAGGTCCGCCGTTCGCCTTGGCGAAGCGGTCCCGTACGTGGCCTCGGCCGCGAAAGAGGGCGCCTTGATCGCGGCCCGTCACGGGTGGCGCCGTCTCGAAGCCGCGTGCCGGACGGCCTGGTTCCTCCGCTGGGAACAGCAGGGCTACATCGATTCGGCGAGCGCGGCCTTGAGCCGGGTCGCGGATCTGCAGCGCGCCGCTCGGGACTATTCCAATCTCGCGGTCACCCTCCAGCGGCTCGGTTGGATGAAGGTCGCCGTCGGTGATTACGGCGTGGGGCGTCGCGATCTGTTGGAGGCCGTCAGCGTCGGCCGAGCGTCGCGCAATTTGAGCCCGGTTGCCTGGGCCGAGTCCGGCCTGGCGTCACTGGCGCTGGTGTTAGGCGATATGGCGGGGGCCGCGGTCCACGCCGGCGTCGCCGAATCGCTGATGACGTCCCAAGGCGACCAGCTCGGCCTCGCGAACGTCCTGGTGAACCGGACCGACGTTGCTCGGCTCTCGGGCGATCTTCCCGCTGCGCATCGGATTGCGCTCCGATACCGGGAGCTGACAACCCGCTTCGGTGCGATCTGGGTCACGGGCGCGTACCGGCTCCTCGGCTCGATCGCCGCGGATGAGCGCGACTGGCCCACTGCGACTGCGTACTACGACAGCACCGAGGTCGGCGAAAGGGAAGGCCGGCAAGCGGGGGCACTGCTCGATCTCAACGTCTTGCGCGCCTCGATGGCCTATTCGCAAGGCCAGCTCGATCAGGCGGAGCGCCTGCTGGTCGACGGGCTCGCTCGCACGAAGCCCGGGCAGGTTGTTCCCCGGTATCAGAGCGCGGTTCTCCTCGCGCAGGTCGCGCTCAAACGGGGGCAGCTCGCTCGCGCGGAATCAGTCGTCACCGTGGCGGGCGACTCGCTCGATCGCTGGCGGGCCGGGCTGACCGACGAGCAGTTGCGCCGCGCGATATTCGATTCCCGCGGTGAAGGCCATCATGGGGCGCAGCTTACCGAGGTCGTGGCCGGCCTCGCCCGCGGTGGGCGGGCTGAGGCGGCGCTCGCCCTGGCGGAGCGGCGGCGGGCCCGGCATCTGTTCGACCAGATGGTTCAGGCGCAGGGGTTGCGCCCTTCGGCGAGAGTGTTAGGCAGACAAGGCTCCCCGCTCCCGAGACCTCCGCTGGACTCGGCCACCGCCGTCGTCGAGTATGTGACCGGCCGGGAGAGCCCGATCGTCGCCTTCGTGGTGGCTCGCGGAGCGACCCGTGCCGTCGCGCTCGCCCCTGGGAAAGACGTGTTCCGCGAGGTAGAGCGATTCGTAGGCCTGCTCGGGGCGGGAGCCAATCCCCGCTCCCTGGCAGCGAGCCTGGGTTCCTCGCTTCTCGAGCCCGTGGTCCAGCAGCTGCCCGCCGGGATAACAAGACTGGTCATCGTTCCCGACGTCGGCCTCCACCAGGTTCCGTTCGACGCCCTGCTCGTCGACGGACACCCGGCTGGGGCGCGATTCGCAGTGAGCGTCGTGCCGTCGATCGCGGTGCTCAGCCGGTTGATGGCCCTGCCGCGCTGGACCGGGACCACCCGCGTCCTCGCGTTCGGGGATCCGCAGCTGCGGCAATCGGGCGGCGAGTTGCGGACGGTGCTCGCCGCCGTCCAGCGGAGCGGGGGATTGCCTCGGCTGGCTGCTTCGAGCGCCGAGGTCCGTGACCTCGCGTCGCTGTTTCCTGGCACGGTGGTTCGGGTCGGGAGGCGTGCGTCCGAAGCGGAGCTCAAGCGGCAGCCTCTCCGAGCCTTTCGCATCATTCACCTCGCCACTCACGCGATCGTCAGCGACTGGAGCGCGGATGCCACCGCACTCGTGCTGGCGTCCGGACAAGGCGAAGACGGTCTCGTCCGGCCCGGGGACTTCGCCGACTTCGGCCTCGCGGCGGACCTGGTGGTTCTGTCCGCGTGTCGCACGGCGCGCGGAGTCACGGAGGGAGGCGAGGGAGTCCAGGGGCTGACGGCGGCACTGCTGGAGGGTGGAGCAAGAACGGTCTTAGCGTCACAATGGGCGATTGACGATCACCGGACCGCGGTGTTCATGGGCCGGTTCTATCGGGCACTGCGCCGCGGCATCGCAGTGACCGACGCGCTGGCGGAAGTGAAACGGATGCTGGCGGCAGAGGGGCGGCCGGCTCAGGAATGGGCCGGGTTCGTGCTGGTCGGCGACCCGATGGTCCGGATCGAGCCGGGTGTGGCGCGCTGAGCGCGGCTATCGAACGATGACCCCGCGGGGCCGTGCGGTTCTCGCCTCGCCCGTCGGCAGCCGGGCGACGACAAGCCAGCTATAGACGCCGGGCCGGAGCTTGACCGAAGCCGGAAGCGCGACCGTCGTGTCGGCCAGCTCGCGGTCGTAGGCGACCGTGCCGGCCGCATCGAGCAGCTCGAATCGATAGCTTGCCCCCGGGGCGCCCTGCCAGGTGAATTGCCGGTCTTCGCCAAGCTCGCCCCCTTCGAGCGGGACTTGGAGCGTTATGCCGACCCCGTTTGGAGCGTCGCGATAGACCGGCTGCTCGCTCCGGCCGACTCGACGCTGCCACAGGAATGTGGCACCGATCATCAGGGTGACGATCGCCGCAATCGGGATCCACAGGCGAATTCGGTTCGGAGTGCCAAGGGCGATGTCTCGGCGGGCCGCCGCGTGGATCGACCTCACCAGCTCGAACTCCGGCCGACACCTTGGGCATGCCATCACATGATCGAGCAAGACCAAGCGGTCGGCGAGGCGCCCCTCCGCGCGGACCAGGGCCTGGAGCGTTTCAGGTGAGGGATGCTCACCCGGTGGGGCCTTCATCGGCCGTAGTTGATACGCGGCGCGCAGCGAGTTGTCAGGATCCATGTCAGCCCCCTGGGCGGATTCCCCGCCTCCCCAAAGCCTCCCGCAGATCGCTCAGTCCCCGATACAGCAGATTGCGAACTTTCGGCTCAGTCCAGGCCAGCAGGTCGGCGATCTCGTTGCGATCGTAGCCCTCGAGATGCATACGGACCACCCCCCGCCTGGCCTCCAGAACCTCACCTAACGCTGCCTCGATCTGGGCGGCGAGCTCCGCGTGCTCGATCGCCTTGGGATCGAGACCCGTCCCGGCCGCCAACCCGGGAAGGTCTTCGATTGGATCGGTCGCATCCGCCCGGCGCGCGCGCCCCCGCCGGATGAGATCGATCGCCGCCGTGCTTGCGGTTTGATAGACATAAGACGCGGGTAGTGTCGCGATCTTCTCAGGCGTCTTCTCGAACGCCTTCCAGATCCGGATCCGGACCTCTTGGAACACTTCGTCGGTGGCGGCCGGATCGAGCCGGTGGGCCCGTCCGACGGCGCGAACCCGCTCCGCAGCCCGGGCGAGCAACGTCTCGAGCGCAGTGGAGTGAAGATCGGCCGGAATTCTCATGGTGGAAAGGTATCCTTTGGTGACGCTCATGGCGCCAGGCCCGGCGGCCGGCGGGCCGCCACCGGCTCTTGGCGGGGCGCGATTCCCGATTGCCCAGCGACCTAGCCCCGACCGCATCGGCATCGCTAAATTGTTACTGGTCTTCACTCTACACCTTTGACCCGCAGGGTGGTTCATGGACGCCGCACCGAACCTCGCCCGGTTTCGTGACCCGGCTCTTCGACCGGTCGCCGAAAAGGTCATCGCAGGGCAGCGGTTAACCCGCGAGGACGGGATCACGCTCTATCAGACCCCCGATGTGCTCAGCTTGGGTGAGTTGGCCGAGTTCGCCAACCACCGAAAGAACTCGAACCGGGTCTTCTTCAGTGCCAATCAGCACCTCAATCCAACCAACGTCTGTGTCCTCCGGAACACGTGCGTGTTCTGCTCGTTCGCCCGGCTGGCGAAGGAGGAGGGCGCGTATACCCGGACGCTCGAGGACGTCTACGTCGAGGCCGAGCAGGCGCGCAACAGTCCGACCCGCGAGTTCCACATCGTGGGAGGGCTGCATCCCAAGCTCCGGCTCTCCTACTACGGCGACATGTTTCGGGGACTCAAGGAGCGGCACCCCACCGTTCACATCAAGGCGCTGACCGCGGTCGAGATCGCCCACTTGGCGCGGATTGAAAAAACGTCGATCGAGGATGTGCTGATCCGTCTTCGCGAGGCCGGGCTCGACACGATGCCGGGAGGCGGCGCCGAAGTGTTCAGCACGGCGGTCCGCGCTACGATCGCGGAGCGAAAGCTCACCGGTCAGGAGTGGATCGAGGTTCACCGGACGGCGCACCGGTTGGGCATCCGGACCAACTGCACGATGCTCTACGGTCACGTGGAGACCGCCGAGGACCGGATCGACCATCTGACGATGCTCCGCGAGCTGCAGGACGAGACCGCGGGCTTCCTCACGTACATCCCGCTCGCCTACCATACCGAGAACAACGAGCTTGGCGCGGAGCTCGGACGGGTTGGCTCCGCCACGACGGGCTACGAAGACCTCCGGAATATCGCAGTAGGCCGGCTCTACTTCGACAACATCGACCACATCAAGACCCATTGGCCAATGGTCACGCCGTTCATGTCGCAGGTCGTTCTCGCCTTCGGGTGCGACGACGTCGAGGGGACGGTGGTGTACGAGCGGGTCTACCATGAAGCGGGCGCCCGAACCCAGATGCATATGCCCTACAGCGGGCTGGTCAAACTGATCCTCGGGGCGGGGAAGCGCCCGGTCGAGCGCGACAGCTTCTATCGTCCGGTGCGCGACGAATTCGACGACCTCGCGGCCGAGCCGTTAGGCGCCGGTGCGGGAGCTCCTGTGGTGCACGCGGCCTGAACGCAGCCATGCCCCGACTCGCCTGCCGCCCTGTCGCCTTGCCGTCCTGCCGCCCGTTATGAAGCTCGGCCGGATTCCCTGGATCAACTGCTACCCGATCTACGGGGCGATCGATCGCGGGGTGGTGGCCGCGACCGCGACCCTGGTGACGGGAACGGCGGCCGAGCTCAACGATCTCCTCGCAGCCGGGGAGCTCGACGTGAGTGTGGTCTCGGCGGTCGAATACGCGCGCAACGCCGCCGCCTACCACTTGCTTCCGGACCTCGCGATCAGTTGCGACGGCCCGGTGCGAAGCGTGGCTCTGTTCAGCAAACGGCCGGTTCATGAGCTCGACGGGGCGACCGTGCTCCGGACCGCATCTTCGCGAACCTCGGTGCTGCTGCTCGAGCTGCTCTGCCGGCACCGGTGGCGGGTCCGGCCCAAGTTCGCGACCGTCCGTGCGGAGTCCGCCGACCTCCAGTCACTGGCCGGCTTTCCTCACGAGGCCGTGCTCGTCATCGGGGATGCCGCGCTCGTGCTCGGAGCCAAGGACGAGTATCCGTACATGACCGATCTGGGGGTGGCCTGGAAGGAATGGACCGGGCTGCCGTTCGTGTTCGCGGTATGGGCCGCCCGCCGCGAAGCGGACCACACTGCAGTGCAGGCGATCCATCGAGCGCTCACGACCTCCCGGATCTGGGGCCTCAAGAACCTGGACCTCCTCGCCGAGGAGGCGGCGGCCGTGACCAAGATCCCGGTCGGCGTTACGCGGGAGTATTTAGGTGATCTGGACTACGCCCTGAGCTACCGCCACTTGGCGGGATTGACCGATTTCTTCCGCCGTCTCGCCCAGGATGGATTGGTGCCGGACGGCAGCCTGAGCTTCATCACCGCGGCGTGACGGTGCGGTTTCGGAGGAGACAATGTCCGTGGTAGATCGAACCGCCGGCGAGTTTCGGGACTACCTCGAGCTCTACGAGAAAGCACCCCTGCTCGAGCTCGGCCGCCTGGCCGACGACGAGCGGTACCGCCACCATCCCGAGAACGTCGTCACCTACATCATCGACCGCAACATCAACTACACCAATGTCTGTGTAGCCGATTGCAAGTTCTGCGCGTTCTATCGGCGGCCGAAGCACGCCGAGGGATATGTGTTGCCGTTCGAGAAGATCGGCGAGAAGATCGACGAGTGCCGCGCCATCGGCGGCGTCCAGATCCTGCTGCAGGGCGGCCATAACCCGTATATCCCGTTCGACTGGTACCTCGAGCTGATGCGCTACATCAAGGCGCACCACCCAATCCACATCCACGGCTTCTCCCCGTCGGAGATCGTCTTCTTCGGCCAGCGGTTCGGGATGACGGTTGCCGAAGTGATCCGCGAGCTCAAGGCCGCGGGTCTCGACAGCATTCCCGGCGGCGGCGGCGAGATCCTGGTCGACCGAATCCGCCAGCAGGTCGCCAAGAAGAAGGCGCAGACCGAGGAATGGTTAGGCGTGCAGGAAGAGGCCCACCGCCAAGGGATGAAGACCTCGGTCACCATGATGTACGGCCTCGGTGAGACGCCGGCGGACCGGATCGAGCACCTGTTCCGGGTCCGCGAGCTCCAGGAGAGGACCGGTGGCTTCACCGCGTTCATCTGCTGGCCGCTCCAGCCGGACGGCACCGACATGGCGGACATGCCCAAGACGGATGCCGTGACATATCTCCGCACGCTCGCCATGGCGCGGATCATCTGCAAGAACGTGCCGAACCTGCAGTCCTCCTGGGTCACGATGGGGCTCAAGGTGGGCCAGGTGGCGCTCCGCTTCGGCGCCAACGACTTCGGCAGTCTGATGATGGAGGAAAACGTCGTGTCGGCGGCCGGCACCACTCACGCCGCCACGCAGTACGAGATGGAGCGGGCGATTCGGGATGCGGGTTACGAGGTGCGCCGCCGGCGTCAGGACTATTCCTACATCGAGGACCTGGTCGCGGCATGATCCGCGTCGGGCTGGGGTACGACTCGCACCGGTTTGCCGAGGGCCGCCCGCTCATTCTCGGCGGCCAGCGGATTCCCTTCGAGAAGGGCCTTCTGGGCCACTCCGATGCCGATGCCGTCACGCACGCCGTCATCGACGCCGTGCTCGGCGCCGCGGGAGCCAGTGACATCGGGACGATGTTCCCCGACAACGAGAGCAGGTGGAAGGACATCGACTCGCTCGTCCTGCTGCGGATGGCCAAAGATCACCTCGCGGCGCTCGGGTTTACGCCGAAACAGGTGGACGTCACCGTGATCCTGGAGCGACCCCGCCTCGGCGTCTACCGGCATGCGATGGCCGCCACGCTCGCGGGCGAGCTCGGCATCGAGACGGAGGCCGTCAGCATCAAGGCGAAGACGAACGAGGGGATGGGCTTCATCGGCCGTGGAGAAGGGATCGCCGTCATGGCCGTCGCGACGGTGGAGGGTCCCTGATCGAGTCGTTGCTCGAGATGCTGGCGGAGGCGCCGGCCGGGGCTGTCTTGGCGGTGATCTTCCTCTCCTGCGTCGTGGAAAACTTCTTCCCTCCCTCACCATCAGATATCTTCGTCGCGCTCGCCGCGTTCTTGTCGCATCAAGGGAAGATCCATCCCCTCTCGGTCTTCGCGACGGCGTGGATCGGCGGAACGGTCGGGGCCGTCGCGGTCTATCTGGTTGCCCGCCGTCATGCGCCGCGGTTTCGGGCTAGCCGGATCGGGCAGCGGACGCTGCCGCCCTCCGCGATCGCCTTCATGGAGAAGGAGTACCACAAATACGGAGCGTTAGGCATCGCGCTGGTAAGGGTTCTCCCAGGCTTCCGCGCGGTGGTCGCGCCATATGCCGGCCTTGCGGGCCTCTCCGCTCCGCGCGCGCTGATTCCGATCATCGCGGCGTGCGGCCTCTGGTACGGGGGCCTCACCTGGCTCGGCGTGGGGGTCGGGTCGGAGTGGGGCGCGATCCAACGGCGGCTCGACTCGTTGGGCAGCGGTCTCTGGGTCGTGACCGGAGCTCTGGTGGTCGTGATCGCCGTCATCTGGATCCGGCGGAGACGTCGCGGCAAGCGCGGCGATCAGCCGTGACGGCGCCCGACGAGCGCGCGTTTTTCGTGGAGGGCTTCCGCGACTATCTCGCGCTCGAAGGCGGGATGAGCGAGCACACGATCGAAAGCTACCTGCGGGATGTGCGGCGTTTGATCGTGTTCGCGGCGACGAGACGGGTGACGGATCCGAACGATGTCAGCCGGCTGCTGCTCCGCGATCTCATCTTTCTCCTCAAAGACTTGGGACTCGCCTCGGCCACGATCCGGCGTGAAGTGTCCGCTCTCCACACGTACTTCCGGTTCCTGATCGGCGAGGGGCTTCTCCGCGAAGACCCGAGCGATCGGCTCGAGACCCCGCGCCGGGGCCGCCGGCTTCCCTCAGTCCTGACGGTGCCAGAAGTCGAAGCGCTCCTCGCGGCTCCCCAATTGGATGAGCCGCTGGCTTGGCGAGACCGGGCGCTGCTCGAGCTGGGCTATGGGGCGGGTCTGCGGGTCTCGGAGCTTTGCGGCCTCGAGCTGACGGACATCCACTCGTCGGAGGGGCTCGTTCGCGTCATCGGGAAGGGTGACAAGGAGCGAATCGTGCCGATCGGCCGTAAGATCATTGGGGCGGTTGCCGTGTACACCAACACGATCCGGCCAACGCTCGACCGGGGGAAGACGCGGGGTAGACTTCTGCTCAACGCGAGGGGCGAGCCGCTGAGCCGAGTCGGCGCTTGGGGCATCGTGCGGAAGGCGGCAAAGGGCGCGGGCATCGTGCGACGCGTTACGCCGCATACGCTTCGTCACACGTTCGCGACTCACTTGCTCGAGGGCGGCGCCGACCTCCGGGCCGTGCAAGAGATGCTCGGCCATGCCGACCTTTCTACGACCCAGATCTACACCCACGTCGACCGGGAGTACCTGCGATCAGTGCATCGACAGTTCCACCCGCGGGGATAGCGGTGGTTTTCTTTGAAACTGGGCCTTTACGTGTTACGTTACACTCTGTAACAGGCTCCAACGGGGGTTCATATGAGTAAGTACTGGCTCAAAATCGGCTTGCGTGCGCTGGTCATCTTCGGGATCGGCATGGTGTGCGTCGGTCTGTTCCGCTCCACGAAGCGCACCGTGCGACGGGTCGTCGACAGCAACGCCGACCTCAACATCCCTCTGGCATTCCTTCCATTCCAGTTCGACGGGGCCAAGGCCGGCAAGTTCGAACGGCTGGTGATTCATCGGAGCGACCCCCGCAAGCTGAGCGGCGTCGACATGACCATCCGGGTCACCGACCCCGCCGTCGCGGCCAAGCTGGCGAGCGGCTGTAACCTAACGGTCGATGATCCGACCCATCTCAACAACAACAGCTCGTTCCGGTGCGCGGACCTCGACGCCACGATGGAGTCGTTCGGACAGGTTCATATCCAGACCAAGAACTCCGACGACGAATGGGTCGACGCGTCGACCGTGACGCTGGTATTGCCGAAAGCCGTCGCGGCGGATCTCAGGGGTAAGCGGAACGCG
>JBDTOH010000119.1:0-12234 GCA_039933355.1 Gemmatimonadota bacterium
GCGCCGGCCGGCGCGCCCGGGACACGGCCAAGCTGTGGAGCACCGCCCGAGCGCTGGTGCCGGCCGCCGGCCCGGATGCCTGGGCGTTCAATCAGGGGTTGATGGAGCTGGGCGCGCTGGTCTGCACGGCCCGGGTGGCGCGGTGCGGTGAGTGCCCCGTCCGGCCGGTCTGCAAGACCGGCCGGCGCCGGCGTTAGGCGATCTCTTTCGGCTTGACGGTGACCCGTCCCGCCTCCCGCTCCGCGGCGATGAACGACTCGCCGGCATAGGAGTACGCGGGGTAGTCGGCCGGCTTGACGTTGTGCTTGGCGATCCGGTCCCGGACCTCGATGCGGAAGACGCTGGTCAGATCGATGTCCGAATCCGGCATCGGGACGTAGTCGCGGCCGGGCACCAGCTGCGGGGCGTACTTGGCCATCAGGCCTTCGAGCGCGCGCTTTTTCTCCGCGGGGTCGCCCACCACCTCGATCGTGCCGTAGAGTACGACGCTCGCGTACTCGGTACTGAAGTCCATCGGAGTCGAAGCGGGAAGGATCCGCCCATGCTCCGACACGCTGAAGCACGCGGGCACGGCGCTCGCCTCGATCATCGCCCGAAACCGGCCCACGCCGCCGGTGTGGAGGTACACGATCCCACCGGCGTACCAGAACAGATTCGTGTGAATGAACGGCCTGCTGTCGAACGAGAACGCGAGCGAGCCGTACGGCGCCCGCTCGAGGAACCGATCGATCCACGGCTCGTCGTCGAGCCGGCGGTCGCGGCGCCGCACGTCGGTGACCCCGCGCTCGAGGTACCGGGCATGCTTCGGGTCGATCATCGGGTGCATGCCTAACGAATGAGGGCGCCGGAGATCAGGGCGAGCAGGCCGAGCGTGCTCGAGACCATGCCGAAGCGGATCTGGCGCCGGCGAAACGCCGCGAACTGAGGATCGGCGGGGTCGAGGCGGGTGAGCCGGGCGGACGCGGGAATCACCGCGGTCAGCGTGACGATCGCGGCCAGCAGACCGAACCCCTGCATCGCCGCAACCCACGGGCTCATCGCCGCCATCGCGCCGGCCGCCGAATAGAGGGTCATGGTCAGGATAAGGCCGGAGATCACGGTGAGAAGCGACCCCGGCAGCACCAACCTGCGGTAGATCGCGCCCTGGAGCCTGACCGCCGTGCCGATCGCGCCCGGCGGCTCGCGCCGGGCGGCTATCCCCACCGCCATGGCGCCGAGCGCCCCGCCGAGCCACATGACGAAGCCTAACAGGTGACCGAAAACCCAAAGCTGTCTCATCATGGAATCACGGCGCTGAAGGTCGTGGGATCGATCGGCTGCCGCCCGGTAAAGCCGGCGTCGACCTCGTGCCAGTGGGTGATGTGCTCCTCGCTGAGCCGCCAGCAGAGGAAGACGAGCCGGTCCTCCCGCAGCGAGTAGAAGTCGACCAAGCCCGTCTCGAATCCCTTGAAGACGGAGCCGATCAGCTCGATCTCCTTGAGGTAGCAGTTGATCCGGTCGGCGGAGGCCGTCGCCACAAGCCGGGCGCCTTTGAGCGGCTCAGTCTCGCCCTCGTCCGCGCGGCTCACTGCCGCGAGCACCTCGTACCGCGCCATTCCGGCCCGCCAGGTCTCATGCTCGGACGTGAGGTCGGCAAGGATGCGGCGGAGCAGCGGCAGAGTGCGCTCCGCTTCGTCGAGAGTGAAAATCCGGGGGATGTTCACCCTATTCCCGCCTCAGCAGCACACCCGGAACTTCTTCCGGATGGCTGATAAAGCCGACGACACGCCGCTTCTCATCGACCACGGTGATCGTGGTGCGGAGATGGCTATCGGTGGGGTCGGCGACGCAATCGATCGTATAGGCGGTAAGGTCCTGGTCCGGACCGGCGATGGACGCGTCGGTCCGCATGATCGCGTCCGCTCGGGTTGTGAACGGATCGAGCCCGGATCCCAAACAACGCGTCACCAGATCACGGTCGCTCAGCGTGCCGAGGAATGTCCGGGTCCGGTGATCGTCGACCACCGGTACCACCGAGATGTTCCTGACCTTGAGCATGATGGCTACCTCGCTCGCGCTTGCGCTCGCAACGGCGACATGCGGGTCCGGGACCATCACGTCTCGAGCGCGCATGCCAGCTTCCTCTCCTCGAGAATCAGAACCCCTGTAGCCGTCGAGCTCCAGCACCCGCCGGGTCGGACCTCTAAACCTAAATCAGCCGCGGTGTTGGCGCAGCGCCTCCTGGGCGGCGACCCGTCCGGCGCCGATGTAGGCGTCGATCTGATCCACGGCGAAAGTCTCACCGCGGCGGACGGCCGGCCGAATGTATAGCAGCGGCGGTCGGCCGGCGGTGGCGCGCCAGAGCGCGAGGCCGAGCCGAGTGTTGTCGGCCATCAGAGCGGAGATCGCATCGTTATGGGCGCGAACCAGTGCGGGCGGCGGCTTGAGCTCGCGATCGGCACCCATGCCGAATCCGGGACCGACATCGATGGCGACCACGAGATCGGCTTCGAACCGTGCGGCTACCTCGAATGCCACGACGCCTCGAAGCCCTCCGTCCGCGAGACGGCGGCCGTTGAGCTCGGCGTGAGGGTAGAGAACTGGAAGGGCACAGGAGGCATACAGCACGTCGGCGAGCGGCGCATCCTCGCCGCCCGCCCCGAAAACCACCAGCTCCCCGGTGTCGAGATCGGCGGTGGTGACGGAGAGCGGAAGCACCAAGTCGCGAAACGAGCGGACCGGAAGCAGACGAGTCAGCGTCTGACGGAGGAGCGGTCCCCGGAACACCGACTGGGCGAAGAGACCCTTTACGAACGCGGTCCGGTCGAGCACCGCCACATCCTCCCGTCGAACCCCGCGCATCCGAACGGTCACCTGGTCGGAGGAGAGGCCGGATGCGAGCCCGGCACCGATGACGGCCCCCATCGACGTGCCCACATAGCGAGTCGGCACGATACCCTCAGCGGCGAGCGCCGCCAGCGCACCCAGATGCGCCGCGGCTTTGGCGCCGCCCCCGCTCAGCACTGCGGTGATGCGTCGGCTCACGCGCGAACCCGCGCCTCGTACCGGGCTCGCGCCAACTCGTAACGGGCCCGTTCCTCATCCGTCTCTGGGACAAGCCGAGGCACCCGCGTCGGCCTCCGGCTCTGATCGATCGCGACGAAGACGACCCGGGCGGTATGCGTGTGCTTCCGCTCACCCGTGGTGATCCGCTCCGAGTAGACCTCGACGGTGATGTGCATCGCGCTGTTGCCGACGTATTCGACCGCGGCGCTGCACGTCACCAAGGCACCGACGGGGATCGGTTGATGAAAGTCCAGCCGGTCGATCGATTTGGTCACCGCGGGCCCACCCGCATGCCGCATCGCGGCCACGGCCGCCGCCTGGTCCACCAGGGTCATGAGCTCGCCGCCGAAGAGATCACCTAACACATTCTGCATGTGGGGCATGACGAACGTGCTGATCTCTCCGCGTGAGTACGACATGGGACGGGCATCGGGGATCATTCGGGCCGTTCGAGGTTTGGGATTCGGGTTCGGGGGCGTGAGCGCGCTCTGGTTTCCGGCCGGTGTTGTCGCCGGATGAATCGGTCGGGCACTGCGCTAGTAATCGACCGGCCTCAGGTAAAACTCTCCTATCGCCGTGGAGCTCAACATGGCGACCGTGGCAAGGCGGCGCTTCCAATGGGTCGAGTCGAGCCGCCGGCGAACCAGGCTGATCTCCGCGGGCGAGAATCCCTTGGCCTCGATCTTGTCGGCATCGTATCCCGAGAGGAGCCAATGGAGGATCTGATCGGCGGACGAATAGCTTATCCCGAAGTCGCCCTCGTCGGTCTGACCCGCAACCAAGTCCGCGGTAGGCGCTTTGTCGATGATGGCGGACGGCACGCCTAGGTGGCGGGCTAGGGCCCACACCTGAGTCTTGTAGAGATCGCCGATCGGATTCACCGGCGGCGAGTCGTCCGCATGCCAGGTGAAATATCCGAATAACCGCTCGGTCTTGTTGCCGGTGCCGAGCGGGATAGCTCGAATCGCCGCCGACAGGTCGAACAGCGTAATCATCCGCATCCGAGCCATGATGTTGCCCAACCGGGTCGGCGTAGGAGGGTCACCCAGGCTGCCGGCCAAGCCGTCCACCGCTGCGCTGATCTCGACCGTCCGGGAGTGGATGCCGAGGGCATCAATCACCAGCTGGGCGTGACTCAAGCTCTCACTGCTCGAAGTTCGGTACGGCATCCGGACCGCGGTCACGTTGCCGGGGCCGAACGCTTCGGCCGCGAGAAACGCAACGACTGCGCTGTCGACGCCACCTGAGACCCCGATGACCACCCGATCAAAGTTTCGTCGGCGGGTCACTTCGTCCTTGAGGAATTCCACCAGCCATCTGCGGGTAAGCGCGGGATCGATGTCCAGCGGCGCAGTGCCGTTGGCGGTGACCACAACCGGCGTAGGCTTCGTCGGTGCCCCGGCAGGGGCTACGGCATTCCACGTAAGGTCCTGCGATGATCCGGCCGGAAGCGGCGGCCCGGGCAGCCGGCCCGTCTCACGGCGGACATTGAGCGCATCGAGCAGGTGCGGAAGGTGCGTCTCCAAATCAGACAAGAGAGGCAGGTCAGCCCGCGCTCGGACGATTTCGTCGAGGTCGATCGGCACCCGAAGCACCGCGTCTTCGAAGAGCGGCGCGCGCGACAAAACCCTACCCTGAGGATCGACAACCAAAGACCCACCGGGAAACGCTTTGCCCCCTTCAAAGCCGACGAGGTGCACCAATGCGACATAAGCGCCATGCTCGGCTGCGACCGTACGCGCGATCCCCTCCCAGTGGACCGCGCTGGCCGGCCAGCCTTCCTGGTCGCCGCTGGGCTGAATTCCCCGGGCCGGGCTCGCGCTCACAATCACGAGGAGCTGAGCGCCGTCGAGCGCGGCCATGGTGGGGATGATCGAATGCCAAGCGTCCTCGCAGACGATGACGGCGGCCTTGCCCCAGCTCAGATCGAACGCCTGTACGTGGCGCCCGGGCTCGACGAATCGTTCCTCGTCGAAGACCCCATAGGTCGGGAGAAAAATCTTCCGATGGATGTGGCGGATGCCTCCGCCGGGTCCGAGCCGGGCCGCCATGGCCGAGTTGTAGAGGCGAGTGTTCCAGCGCTCGTAGAACCCGACGATGATGTCGATCGGAGGCGCCCCGCTCGCGGCATGAACCGCCGTGAGGTCGCGGTAAAGCTGATCGGCTTCACGCGCCAGCTCGCGAACCCCACCCTCGACGAAGTACCCGGTCAGCGCGGTCTCAGGTAGGATCAGCAGGTCAGCCGGCGCGCCGCCGGTTCCGACCGATCGGAAAATCGCCTCGAGCGCGGCTAAGTTATCGCGATACGCGGCTTTGCGCGGGCGGAACTGGGCCAGGGCCAGGTTGACCATGAGGCGAAAGTTAATGTTATTGCGGACGCCTTGCGCTCAACGACTCACGCCCAACATCCAGTGAATGAAATGCTCACTCCGCTCGAAGCGCTGTCTGGCACTCCGAACGCTCACCAGCCACTGCCCAACATGGTTACGAGCGGCCAGCCGACTCCGGCGCATCTCGAAGCGCTGAAGCAAGCCGGTGTCGAGATCATCCTCGACATCCGCGATCCGATGGAGCCGCGTCCGTTCGATGAGGCGGCCTTGGTTCGCTCCCTAGGGATGGAGTACATCAACGTGCCGGTCAGCAGCGCGACGCTCAGCGACGAGACGATGGACCGCGTGCTCGAGGTTGTCCGGGCCAATCAGCACCGGCGGATGCTATTCCACTGCGCCAGCGCGAATCGGGTTGGCGGGGCCCTCATACCCCATTTCATCCTCGACCGCGGCATGAGCGAGGATGACGCAGTCCAGGCAGCGATGCGAATCGGGCTTCGGGCGGCCGAGCTAATGGAATGGGGCGTGGACTATGCGAAGTCGCACGGTAAATGAAAAGAGGGGCGCGAGATCTCGTCTCGCGCCCCTCCTCACTTCATCAGCCCCGCCTAAAGCCTAACGTAGGAGGCCCGGTCTAGTGGCGCCGCCCACCGCCACCGCCGCCACCGCCGTGGGGTCGCCCACCACCCCCGTCGTGGGGTCGGCCACCGCCGCCATTGCTCCGGGGCGGAGGGCTTGACCGGGGTTCCGAGCGCGCCGGCGGGCTGCTGGCTCTCGGCTCACTGCGAGGAGCGGGGCTGCTCCGGGGTTCGTACCGCGGCCCATCGCCCCCACTCCGACGCGCCCGTCCCTCTCCTGGTCGGCTTGCCTCTGACGGACGCGCTCGGGATTGCCCGCCGGACGCGTCGATATTCGGTCGCCGATCGGGCGAAACAGTGGGCAAGCCCTCTCCGCCGCTTCGGCGGGCACGCTCGGACATGTCTACAACCGGGCGCCGATCCGGGACCACCGACCCAATTCCATCGCTCAACGGACGACTCGGCCGGGCGCGGGGGCGCGAGTCCGAGCCGCCGCGATCGCCGCCGATCGGGCGGCCAACTGCACCGGGCCCGCCGGACTCTCCGCGCCGCGGACGATAGTCGATGACGCTCGGCCGGCTCGACCCACCAAAGCTCCCACCGTTCCGCCCGCCGAACGTGTTCCCGTTACTGCCGATCCCACCGCGTTGGACGATGGTGTATCCGCGGGGCCGGCCCACCACGACCGGGTAACGATAGTTGACGTTGTGCCCGTAGTACGGATTCCGATAGAACGGATAGTACCCGCCGTAATACCCGCCAAAGCCCCCGTAGCCCAAACCGGACCCATAGCCATAGGAGTCGAAGTAGCCGCCGACCCAGCCGTTGCAGCCCCAACGGCTCCGATACCACCAGTCACATCCGTCATTCCAATACCAAGGCCGCGGATAATAGGGGCGTGGGTAATATGCGGAGGTGTAGTAATCGCGGCGGTCGTAGACCTGATACGGAAGCAGGTCGTAGTCGAAGCCCCGGTCGCTGGACATTCCCTGGACCAAGTCGTTCAGATCGGCCTCAGCGTCTTTCGCCTCTCGGTCGACCTTCAGCCGGGTATAGTCCCAGTGACCGCCTACCTCGTACCGATCGAACTGGAACGGATCGGCCGATACCGCCGCGTAGACCAAGCCGTCACCGGCGCGGCCGGTGGCAAAGGACTCGCGATCCGCGCGTCCCCGGATCTCGTACTTCCGTCCACCCTGGACGAAGTCATCGTCCCGCGGGTCGATCGGGAAAAGGACGCGGAGGTGGCCGTCGGTGTCGAGATGCAGAACCAGGAGATGGCCGTCATCGCGAGCCTCTACCTGTACCTTGGCGCGGTCTCCCTCGCGAAGCTCTCGGTCACTGATCGAGAGCTTGATTGAAGGAACCGCCTGAACGCTGACCGCTGGGGTAGTGTCGGCTACAGCCACTGACAGCAGAAACGGAAGGATGAAAGGGGTCATATTTGCCTCGCACTTGAAGCGGCTTACTATGTCCTAAGATGGCGGGTTGAGCCACGTTGTACGTACTATATCCAGATTCATGCCACAAATCTCGCAGGACCCAACTGTAAGCAAATCAACGACTTGGCTTTTTCGACCGCCGGACCGATCGTCCTCAATAAAGGACAGTCGACCCCCTGGAGGACGCTTGACCGTCAAGGCTTCGACGTGTCCCGCCCCCCGGTCTGCCGGTGCCAATACATTCGCATCTCGCTGATCTTGTCGCCCACTGTCTCACAGAAAAGGGCACCCCGAGCCTCGACCCAGTCGCCGGACCGTCGGCGCCTGAAGACGGCCTTGAACTCGGTCCCGAACCAGGGCCCCGCCCCGTAAACCTCGCCGGTTACAATCGTAATCTCGGACTGGTGGTACGGCACGTCGGCCCAGTACTTCCTGATCTCGGCCTTGCCGCGCAGGGGCGTGGAGAACGGGGTCTCTATGAAGACGGCGTCTTCGGTGAACTGAGCCGCGATCCGATCAGGATCGGACTTCGACCAGCCCGCCGAGAATTCGTCAACCAGGGCGCGACCGAGGACTCGGGTGGCGTCGGTTGAGGATGGGAGGGAGGCCACGGATGCTTCGCTCGCATTAGGTTCCACACAGGTAAACTACTGAATTCCAGCCGCCAATGCATGACCGGAGAATCGAGGCCCAGCCATGGCCGTCAGCCAGGAAGTAGTAGTCACGCTCCTTCGGGAGACCGGGTCCGCCTGGACCGAGGCGATCCGGGACGTCACGGATATCCAATTTGCGTTCAAGCCCGCTCCGGACAAATGGTCGATCGCGGAGACCGCGGAACACGTGACGTTTGTTGAGGCGAGCTCCGGAAAGCTGATTCGGACGAAGCTGACCGAGCAGGCCGCGGATGAGGCTACGCTCGCTGCGACGGTGGGCAAGGAGCAGATCATCGAATCTTTGAATTTGCGGGAGCGAATAATCCCCGCCCCGGAAATGGTTCAGCCGAAGGGTCGTTGGGGGAGCAATGCCGAGATGATGGCAGCCTTCGAGGACCGCCGGAACCAGACGGTTCAGTTCATGGAGTCGAGCGGCCTGGACCTCCGAAAACACGCCCTGCCGCACCCGCTTCTTGGAATGCTGAACGGGTACCAATGGGGTTATTTCATGGCTCTCCACTGCCGGCGCCACATCGCGCAGATCCGGGAGATCATGGCGAGTCCGGAATACCCTGCCTGACGTCAGCGGCGCTGCTCACTTGTTTTGTGCTTGGTCAGGAAGGTCTCGAAGAACCCAGTACCGAAGTCGCTTACCACGCGTCGTCCAGCGGTGCCCTCGAGCTTGAATTCTCCGCGCATCTGAAGAAAGGCTCGTCCGAAGGAGGACTGGACCGCTTCGCTCGCCTGGACCTGGTCGACCCTTACCGTGAGCTTCACAGTGTCCGCGTCCGTCGCCGCGACGATGTCGAACCCGGTTGGTGGCGCGTCGGGGGACGGTCGCCCATACGCCACGCTATCGAACCTGAGCACCTGGGAAACGCCCAACGAGTCGAGCACGGCGAGGAAAAACGGCGCCGACGCGGCGAGTGTGTCGGGTCGGCGAACGCCGCCGTAGACTACGGTGTAGTGGTCCCCGCGGGCTTGGCCCCATTCCCAGATCACGTCCTTCCAAACACCCCAATTGTGATCGTGGTAGCCGGGAGCCCGGTCGATCCTCGTGCAGCGGCCCCCAACGCAGATCTCCCCGCTCACCGAAGCCCGGAGGGCCGGGACGACGTACCCGGAGACAAACCGATCGGTGGACAGCTCGATCGGCGGGAAGTACTTATGCGGCTCCGCGGTGACGTCGAGATGAAACCGGACCTCGCCCGCGGCGCCCTGAGCCCGGCCGTCTAGCGTGTAAATGCCGTTGCGCTGGCGGACGGTATTCGGGCCGATGGTGAGATCGGCGCCGAGGGTGTCGAAGTGGACGGCTGAAGGGGGAGCGACAGCAAGAAACCGGCGCGACGCCCCGCCGGCCTTGGGCGACGTCACGAGAAGCTGCCCGCCCCAGTCTCCACCAACGATGTCACCGCCCACGAGATATGTGATGTACCAGGACTCCCCGCCGGCTACGACGTTGTAATACTGCCATTCGCCCCAGCTCGGATCGCGAAACCGGGGCCGATGAAAATGGTCGAGCTCGTCGTAGAGTTGCTGCGCCGTCGGTGAGACGAAGCGACGATCTTCGGGCGCGTCCTCCCACCTTCCCGCAGTCACCGGAAGCCCGGCTCCGGCCAGTCTCGAGCGGCTGGGGATCTCTCCGCCCGCCCGAACCAGCACCGTGTCGCGCCCCCGGGTTAGATACAGGAGCTTCTGCTCGATGACGGGCGCGCTGGCCTGCACGACACCGGCGAAGCGCGGCCCACCGATCATCACGCGCTCGACAAAGCGAGCCCGGTCGATCCCGAAGAACATCCCTCCCATTGAGCCGCTCTTGAGTCCCTCGAGATCGATCCCCTCGGGGAGCACCGTCACTTCGCCACCGCCGACGAGCGCCACGTCCTGCGACTGCAGCAGCATCGCCTCGCCGATCGACAGAAGCACCATCATGACGCCGGCGCCGATCCCGTAACCCAACAACAGAAACAGAGCCCGAGCCGGGCGGACGAAGAGGTGACGGAAAGCGAGCGTGAAGAGCACGTCAGACGGCGGGCTTCGGGCGCCAGTCGTTAGGCGAGTCCGATACGATCCGTCCGTCAACCAGCCTCACGATCCGCTCGGCTCGCTCGGCGAGGTGCTCGTCGTGGGTCACGATGACCAGGGTGACGCCGTCCTGGTGGAGCCGGTCGAAGAGGTCGAGAATCTGGCCGCCGGTGGTGAGGTCGAGCTCGCCGGTCGGCTCGTCGGCGAGGATGATCGCCGGGCGGTTCGCGAGCGCCCGGGCGATCGCGACCCGTTGCATCTCGCCGCCGGAGAGCTCCGTCGCCCTGTGCTCCACCCGATCATCGAGCCCCACATAGCCGAGCAATTCCTCGGCGCGCCGCCGCCGGTCGCCGCGCGCGATCCCGGCCTCGGCCATGGGGAGCTCGACGTTCTCCCGCGCGGTCAGCACTGGAAGGAGATGAAAGCGCTGGAATACGAAGCCGACCTTCTCGAGGCGGAGCCGGGTCAGCGCCCGATCACCTAACGTCTCGAGCCGGTACCCGAGCAGCTCCACGGTGCCACCGGAGGGGGTATCGATGCCGCCGATCAGTTGGAGCAGCGTCGACTTGCCGCTCCCCGACGGACCGGTGATCGCCACGTACTCCCCGGGGTCGATCTTGATCGACGCGGACTTGAGCGCCGGCACGACGCGTCCGTTGACCTGATAGGATTTCGCGAGATCCCGCGCCAGCAACACGTTCATGAGCCGGCCAACGATCGATCGATGGGAAGGGCTAGCGACTGACAGACGTTGAGGCCGGCCGGACAGACGCCCACTCGGAGAATCCCCTTGACCGAGCGCGCGGCGGGACCCAGATGGGCTCGAGGCGGTTCGGTGAAGTAGGCGGAATCCTCCGTGATTCCCGCCGCGGAGAACTCGACCCTGCCCCCGGAGTCCAGCTCAATGACGGGCTTGAGCCGCGCGTTGATGCGGGCCCCAGCCGCCGGCTGCAGCCAGAGCTCTTGTCCCTCACCCACCCTGCGATTGTGCAGCGAGACGAGCTCGGCTCGCGTCGCGGGCGGGTGCGCACAGGCAACGCAGACGAGAAGGAGGAGCCACGCAGCGCTCATCCTGGTCACTCGGACGGGAACGCTTCGATCCGCCGTGCCCGCTCGCGATGACTGGGGTCGCCAGGGCGGAATTCCCCGAAGGAGACCCCCCGTGAGAGCGGCCAAGCAGGTCCACCGAATCAGTCCGAGCATTGAGACTCCCGTTACAGCATCAAGTGGGCGAGCTGCTTGCCCTTGGGCACGTCGGTCCGGTTGGTGAGCGGCTCGAGGCTGAGCGCCGCACCGAGCACCGCTCCGCCCCGGTCCGGCATGCCTAACGTCACGATGGTGGGTTTCGCAGGGTCGGGATCGAGCTCGACCCCGCGGACCATTCCATCACTGCAGATGAACCAGAACTGGTACTTCTCCCCGGCCCGGGCGCGGGGAAGGCCGTGGACCACCACCCGCCAGCGATGACTGATGGCGTCGGCAAAAATCACCAGCCCGCCTTCGTGTCCGTCCATCTCGATTCGAGCCTGGAGCACCCGGGCGGCCTGTCGCATAACCGAGAGCGAATCTTCGAGCGCGGCGACCCGCGCACGCGTCTGCCCGAGATCAGCGGCGAGGTGCCGGCTCTTGGTGAGGCCGGTCTGCCACGCCGCCGTCACCGCAAGCGCGACGACCGCCGCGGCCGCGACCGGGATCCACGCGGGCCGAGACTTGGCCCGGGGAGATCCAAGAACCGCTCGGGCGATCCGCCAGTTGAGCCCGGGACGGGTCTTTGCGGGCGCGACCCCCATGGGCAGCCAGCGAAGGTCCTTCTCGATCGCCGCGACCTCCGCCTTGCATTCCGGACACCCTGGAAGATGATCCTCAAAGGTGCGTTCCTCGGGGGGGTCGAGGAGGCACGCGACATAATCGACGCGATGTTCGATGAACCAGTCGTGCGGGTTCATACGATCCAATCCTTGATCGGCTTGAGCGCGACTCGGAGCTTGTCGAAGGCGAGCCGGAGACGGGTCTTGACGGTACCTAACGGGATTCCCAGCTCCACTGCGATCTCCGACTGGGTCAGGCCCTCGAAGTAGGCGAGCCGGATCGCCGCGGCCTGTTCCGGGTTGAGCGTGGCGAGGGCGCCATGGACCGACCGATGAACGTGCCAGCCGGGCTC
>JBDTOH010000120.1:0-12143 GCA_039933355.1 Gemmatimonadota bacterium
GTGAACGAGAACGGGTCGCTCGCCGGAAACGTTCCTCGGAGCGCTTCGTCCAGCCGGTCGTCCAGACTACCTGCGAAGGGAGCGCCCGGTTGTTCGAGGATCAAACCCTCCCGTTGAGCCGGTCGTGGCGGCTCGGGATCCACGGCAGTACGGGGTCCGGGATTGTGCACGAATCCTCCAGTGCCTTAGACGGAGTGCGTCAGGGACAGCGAGCTAACGGTTCGTCACCAAGACTCATTAGATGTACTCGCCTGCCGGGGCGGGGGCAACGCGATTGGCCGATACACGAGCACCGGCTTGGTGCCGCCCCGAATCACTTTGTCCGTCACGCTTCCAAGCAGCAGCCGCCGTCCGCCGCCCGCCCCGTGCGTCGCCATCGCGACCAGATCGTAACGGTCGTCCTCGAGCCGGCCCAAGATCGTCGTCGCGATACCTGAGGTCACCACTACCCTCGCAGCGACTCGGAATCCTTCGGCTCGCAGCCGGTCCGCCACGCTGTCGAGGTGCTCCTGCGCATCGGTCCGGCGGGCCGCGAGTTGTTGGGCGATCGCCACCGGGGAGAACCTGCCTCCCGTCCCAAGGATCGGCTCGACGACGTGAAGGAGGGTGAGGTGGGCCTGGGTCACCTGGGCCAGCGCCTTCACTGGGCCGAGGATGGCTTCGGACGTGCCGGACAGATCGAGCGGCACGAGAATACGGCGCAAGTCGAGTCGCGGAGGCGGGAAGTCGGCGCCGTCTCGGGGACGAAGCAGGAGGATTGGAACCGACACGTGCCGAACGAGGTGGTCGGCGACGCTACCTAACCAGAAGCGGCTCAACATGCCTCGTCCATGAGTCGACATCACGATGAGATCGGGGGGGGTGCTTGTCACCGCGTCCTCGATCGTCGACGCGGCGAGACCGTCGGCCATTTCGTAGGTCACGGGTCTCGACCCGACCGACCCCAGCTCGAGCGCCGTCTCCGCGAGGTACGTCTGGGCTTCCACCCGCGCGCCGAGGTCATCGACGCCGATGCCGATCGGAAAATCCACTGCCGGAACCAAAGCCATCATCGGCTCATGGACCATCAGCAACCGCAGCCGGGCTCCAGCCGCTCCGGCGAGACCGGTCGCAATCGGCAGCGCATACTCGGCGAATCGGGACCCATCGAGGGGTACTAGGATCGAATGCAACATGGCCCGCCTCCAGGAACTGGGTAAGGATATGGAGCAATGTGCTGGTCCCACGATGAAGCCTGCGTGAAGGCGCCCTGAGACAGTCTTCAAGTCACGATTTCATGAGGGAGCGCAGCCATTACGGTCAGAGGGGAATCGTGAGAACCGCAGATGGGGCCGAGAGGAGCAGGCTTCTGGCGATGTCCTGCGGACCGGTGATCTTGGGCGGGCCGCCACGCCGGTAACCGATCACCAGCAAGTCGGCTCGAATGGTTTTGACCTGCGTGAGAATCTGCTCGATCGGATTTCCCCGGCGCACTGCGAGCGGCACATTCCGGTGCTCACGGCAAGGGCAGCGAATCCCGGCCAATGCGTCGTGTACACGGACACTCCGGCCGAGTGGCAGCGAGGCCCCAACGGCGGCTTCGTCGGGCAGAAAGGGTTCGACCTGACGAGACTACGCAACCGGCAGGGGCCCCGTCGTTGCCGTCGGCCGCGACCACCGTGAGGCGGGCAGCGAGCGATGTGGCCAGTGCACCCGCCACGTGCACCGCGTGGCGTCCGACGGACGTCGCATCAGTAGCCGCGAGCACTTGATTGACTGGCACTGCCGGAATCCTCCGCTGGTTTGCCCCCGAATTTGTCGCCCATCGAGTGAAGCGAAGGTGAAACCAGTCGGAATCCAGGCCGGTGACTCGTCGTAGCTCACACGGCGATAGGTTTGACTACATGACGCTACCTTTCGTCGGGGATCCCCGTCTCGAGCGGCTGGTCCGCGCTACGCCGGGTCTGATCTTGGAGCTCAACCTGGAGCGAGTAGTCCAGGAAGTTGCGGAGTTGGCGCGGGAGCTGCTCGAAGCTCGGTACGCCGCCGTCGGCCTCCTCACCGCCGACAATCGAACGCTGTCGAGCTTCACGACTAGCGGGCTGTCGGTCGAAGAGCGAGCCCGCATCGGGAAGTTGCCGATCGGGCGAGGTATTTTGGGGTTGGTGATCCGGGAAGCGCAGGTCATGCGTTTGAAGGACCTGGCGGCGCATCCGGCGTCGAGCGGCTTCCCAGCCCATCACCCGCCGATGCGGTCGTTTCTCGGAGTTCCAATTGTGGGCCCTCATGGAGTGCTGGGCAATCTCTATTTGACTGAAAAGCAGGGCGCGGACGAGTTCAGTGACTCTGACGTCCACGTGGCGTCGTTACTCGCCTCGATCGTCGCGTCGGCGGTCGACAACGCCCGGTCTCACGAGCGGACGGCCCGCCTGCTCGATGAGGTTCAGCAGCTCCAACGGTCCCGAGAGCGGTTCTTCGCGATGGTGAACCATGAGCTCCGTAACTCACTCACGGCCGTCCACGGCTGGGCGGAGATCATGACGCGAAAAAAGGACCGCGCAGCCGTGCCGCGCGGAGCCCAAGAGATACTCGAGGCCGCTCAACAGGCTGTTTCGCTCGTGACCGACCTGCTCGACCTCAACCGACTCGACGGGGATCGACTGAAGCCGGTGAAACGCGACGTCGATTGCAATTCGATCGTCCGCGCTGCGGTTCAGCGAGTCTTTCCAGCGGCTGAGGAGAAACGCGTGAAACTGGCCGTACCGGCCGACAACCAGCCGGTCGTGTGCTTTACCGATGCCCACCGGGTCGAGCAGATCCTGGTCAACTTGCTCACCAATGCCATTCGTCATTCGCCGGTCGGGGGGACGGTCACCGTCACCGTGGTCAAGGCACGCGAGGCGGTGGTGATGTCGGTCACTGACCAGGGGGCCGGCGTGGCCCCTGAGCTGATTGACAGGATCTTCGATATTTACTACACGTCACCGGAAGCGGACGGGCAAGTGGGGCACGGAGTGGGCCTCCCCCTCGCCCGGCGCCTCGCCCGGTTGCTGGGAGGAGATCTGTGGACCGTGGCCCAGCCGGGCACGGGGGGACGTTTCGATCTCAAGCTCCCGTTTGACGGTTCATGAACATTTCTTCAGGCTACTTTCTGTCCGGATTCACCGCCATTCCAATAGTGTGACCTCATGAAAATCCTCGTTGTGGAGGACGACCGAAAGGTCGCCGGGTTCATCGAGCAGGGTTTGAAAGAGGAAGGCTACGTTGTGGATGTCGCTCCTGATGGCGAGGAGGCGACGATGCTCGCGCACGTGTACGACTATGACCTCATTCTCCTCGATGTGATGCTGCCGAAGAAGAATGGTTTTCAGGTGGCCGCGGAGCTTCGCCGGGAGGGCCGGAGCACCCCGATTCTGATGCTGACCTCGCGGGAGGCGGTCGAGGACATCGTTCGCGGTCTTGACGCCGGGGCGGATGACTACCTCACCAAGCCGTTCCGGTTCGATGAGCTTCTCGCCCGGGTTCGTGCCCTCGTGAGACGGGGCGGCTCGGAACGACTCGAGGTGCTTCGGTTCGGCCCCTTCGAGCTCGATCGGACCCGGCACCTGGCCGTCGTCGACGGGGTCAAGCTGGACCTCACGGCCAAAGAGTTCCAGCTGTTCGAATTCTTCATGATGCACACCGACGAGGTGATCCGGCGAACGACACTTCTCGAGAAAGTGTGGGACATGCACTTCGACCCCGAGAGCAATGTCGTCGATGTTCACGTCGGTAATCTGCGCCGTAAGCTCATTAAGCACGCTAGGGATCCGCAGATCGAGACGGTCCGGGGGGTCGGCTTCGTCTTCCGCCAGCGGCAGGGGGCCGACCCTGAAATCCTTGGGGCGGGCTAGCGAGGCGAACGATGCTCGAAATCGGGTTGTTCTCGCTGCTCAAGCGCACCGCGGATGCCGGGTACCCCGTTACCGACGAGGGCACGATCTGCTCCCGGAACGGAGCCGCTGAGCGGTTGTTCGGATACTCGGCGAGCGGTGTTCTGCATCGGAACATCGACGAGGTGCTTGATGCTCGCGATGCGTTAGGCACCCCGAGCTTCGACTTGGAAGTGCGTACCCGATCTCAGGGCCGGATCTGGGTGACAGTCTCAACGGATACCGGGGACCTCCGAAGGTCTCGTCGCGATCGAGGAATCGATTTGTCGCGGACCCAGGATCCTGATGCCTCGGACACGCTGTACGCAGCATTCAACACGTCGTGGCGGGATCTGCTGGACTGCATCGCCGGCAAGAGCGTCATGCTCGAACAGAGTGCTGGTGCCCTTGCGGGCCGACCATGACGCCGCGCTCGAGCCAACGCAGAACCCGCATCATCGCCACGCTCGGGCCTGCCACCGATGCCCCCGGCGTATTGGAGGCGCTGATCGAGGCGGGCCTCGACGTCGCCCGCATCAACTACTCGCACGGCACGGCGGCTGAACACGCCGAACGGATCACCCGCTGCCGTCGGATCGCGCGCGATGCCTCGCATCCGCTGGCCGTGCTCGCGGACCTGCCCGGCCCCAAATTACGCGTGCTGCTCTCCGCACCGCTTCTCCTGCGCCCCGACCAGGACGTCACCGTCGCGTTAGCCGCCGGGGTACCGGCCGATTTTCACGTCACCGAGCCGGAGGTGCTTGTCGGGCTGCGGGCCGGGCAACGCGTCCTGCTCGATGACGGTCGCTTGCAGCTCCGTGCAACGCAGTCTGATGGGGCACGGGTCATCCTGAGGGTCGAGGTCGGCGGCACGCTCCTGCCGAACAAAGGCATCAACGTGCCCGACACGCGCTTGACGATTCCAGCGCTAACGCCACGGGATCACGTGGCGCTCGCGGCCGCGGCCGCAGCACAGGTCGACTGGCTGGCGCTCTCGTTCGTCCGCTCACCGGCTGCTGCAACGGAGCTCCGCGACGCTGCCCGCGGGCACGGCCTCGAGGTGCCGGTGATGGCGAAGATCGAGCGGCCTGAGGCAGTTGAGCAGGCGGCCGAGATCGTGGACGCGTTCGACGGCATCATGGTCGCGCGGGGGGACTTGGGTGTCGAGATTCCGCTGGAACAGGTGCCGGCCGTGCAGAAGCGCCTCATCACGCTGGCACGAACCGCCGGCAAGCCGGTCGTGACGGCCACCGACATGCTCGATTCGATGCGGAACAGCCCTCGACCGACCCGCGCCGAGGTGAACGACGTCGCCAACGCAGTCTATGACGGTACCGACGCGCTCATGCTGTCGGGCGAGACCGCGGTCGGGCAATACCCTGCCGCGGCGGTGTCGTGGATGGGCCGCATCGCCCAAGAGGCCGACGCCACATTGGGCGCGACGGATCGGGATGTTCCGGTCTCCAGTACCCACGTCCGCGACCACCTCACCCGGTTCGCCTGTGCGCTCGCCCGCGAGATTCGCGCGGACGCCATCCTTGCGCCGACCGTCTCCGGCCGCACGGCGCGGCTGGTAGCGCGGCACCGGCCGGGGATCCCGATCGTGGCGCTTTCGTCCGATGCCGTACTGCGGCAGCTCGCCCTCGCGTGGGGTGTGCGGCCCGTGCCCCTCGACGTCACATCCAGGCTCGGTGAAGACCGTCTCGCATTCGTGGTCCGCACGGCATTCGCTCACGGCGCGGTTGAGCCCGGCGACCAGGTTGTCCTGCTGGCGGACCAACCTGTCGAGGGCGAGGAGCGCGTCCCAACGATCCGCGTCGTGCGGGTCGGTGAGGCCGGTCAATCGTGTGAGCCATAGGATGACCACCCCGCGTCATGGAGGGGCGAGTCGGCGTACGACCGTCGTATTCAAGAAGGCAATGGAGTCCAACATGAGGAGACCATTGAAAGCCGAGCCGGCACGACCGTGATCGCGACCGCCGCAGGAACCAATGCCTATCCCACCCTCGAGGCCCTGCTGGCCGCTGTGCGTGGCTGTCGCGCATGCGAAATCCATCTTCCACTCGGCCCGCGTCCGGTACTGCGCGCCGGCGCTCCGGCCCGCATCCTCGTGGTAGGCCAGGCGCCAGGCCGGCGCGTCCACACGACGGGGATCCCGTGGGGCGACCCGAGCGGCGAGCGGCTGCGCGCGTGGATGGGCGTGGGCAAGGACGAGTTTTACGACGAGTCGCGCATTGCGATCATTCCGATGGGCTTTTGCTATCCAGGGCGGGGCGACAGTGGCGATGCACCGCCGCGGGGTGAATGTGCGACGCTATGGCTCGACCAACTGTTGGACCGTCTGACCCGGATCGAGCTGACCTTGCTCGTCGGTCAGTATGCCCAGCGCCACTTCTTGGGTAGGACCCGAAAGCGCACGCTGACCGAAACGGTCAGGGCCTGGCCCGACTATGGACCGCGGTACATCCCGCTGCCGCACCCGTCGCCGCGCAATCAGCCGTGGTTCAAGCGTCATCCTTGGTTTGAGCGGGACCTGGTGCCTGTGCTGCGCGCCCGAATCAAAGCGTTGTCTCAGCGCTGAACCGAGCTGGAGCGCTTGGGTGACGGAGCTCATCGCAGGGGCGGGTCAACGGCCCGCCAACTACCGATCCGCCGGAAGCGCCCCCACCGCGACAATGAAGCGTCCTTCACGACGTTTACGAACGCTCTTCAAGAGGGCTCGCGTAGATTGCCTGCGTGAGACGACACCTGGCGGTCGATCAGAGCATCCTGGGTGCACAAGGCTGCGATTGTCACAGTTCAGCCGGCAAGGAGCAGTGAACACGATGGTAACGAGCGGATGGCGGGCTGCGAATCGGAGGAGGGGCCGCGACGTTAGGCACGTGCGGGCCGGGTCAGTCACGCCGCGGCGGGATCATATCCGGGCGACGCTCCCGCGTGGAGTCCACCGGACGCGGGTGTCTGAGACTCGATCGGTCGGGGCGCGGATTGGGTGGGCTCGATGAGCCGACCCGCCGCGCCCCTCAAGGAGCCTTGCAGCGCAGCCTGCCTGGAGGGCGGTTCCTGACGACAGGATAGCCTCAGGCCGGACCGGTGGACGAGCACTCCGTCGCCCCACTTTGCGCTCCAAGCTGGTGGGGCAACGTGCATCTGGCCACCGCTGATCTGCGATGGCCGACGGAGAATGAACGGGAAGGGTGGGTCGAGCCGCGACCTGCCCAACGAGCATTCGGAACGATACCACGGACGAGGGGAGAGTGGATCATGCGTTTTTGGGCCGGAAGGGAACCGGGACACTACCGGATTTTCGCGAACGCGAAGGAGGTTGGCTATGTCCGTCCCGGGGTCGTGGGCTTTGGTGGATTCGCGACTCAGGCGAACGCGGTGGCAGCGGGCGCCGCCGCCTATCGAGCACTCACCGATCGCCGGGTGATGGCCAGAGAGCGGCGCGGCGTTGTGGTGGACTGGCCGTCGACCAACGGCCACCGCCGGCCGCCGGCCGTGGTCGCGCCGAGCTCCGCACTCGGAGACTGGGGCTTCGAAGTACCACTCGAACCTCAGGAGCGCGCGGCGGTGTTCTCGACGTCGCGGGCGCGAACCATGTGGCGGGCGTTGCGCGAGGCCGGCGAGGTCGATCTGATGCGTCAATTCAAAGGACCGCCAGCGATGACTGAGTCCGCCGGTGGGCCACTCCGACCCGCGCATGTCACGAAGCCGAGCCAGCGGGTGGCGATTCCCTGAAGGAGGAGACAATGAACCGGATCGGATTGGTGGAGGCGGATCGGAGTGGTCCACTCACGGAGAGACAGATACGGACTCTCGAAGGCGAGGTGGTCCGCGAGCTGCGGCGACTGATCGCGGCGGCCGGTGATGGGGCGTCATCCCTTGTGGCTTTGGCCGAGCTCAACCCGGCCAGCCTCGACGCAACGATCCGGGATCTCCCGGTCGTTCCGCGGCGGAAGGCAATCCAGTTGCTCGCAGCGCTGAGCAGAATGGCCGCCGGCAGCTACGGCGTATGCGTTAGGTGCAAGAATCCGATCTCGTTCGAGCGGCTGGAGGTAATGCCGGAGACGGTCTGGTGCCGGAGCTGCAGTCCGGATGCCTGGGCGGAAAGGCGGCCGGTCGCGTGAGCAACGTGCGAAACTCGGAGGAAACGACGGTCTGCTTTGATCGAATATTGGTAGGCGTGGACTTCCGCCCTCCGGGGTTGTCAGCCGCCCGATGGGCGGCTGCGCACTTCGCGAGAGCCCGAGCGATCGAGCTGGCGCATGTGATTCCACCCCCCGAGCCCGGATTGTGGGCGCGACATCTGGAGGCAGACGCTTTGCCGCAGTTCACGTCTGCGGCGAGACCGAGCCGGCACGAAGCGTTGGTGGGATTGGCCTCGAGTCTTGGGCCGGCTCCGATCGCTACCAACGTGCTGGTTGGCCAGCCCGCCTCTCGCCTAACGGAGCGAGCGCGCAGTTTCGACGCCGACCTGGTGATTCTCGGTCGGTCGACGGTGGATGGCGTACGGGGTCGGACGATCGAACGACTAGTCCGGCAACTCGAAGTGCCGGTCCTAGCCGTCGGATGCGGTGAGCAATCACTGCCGGTGCAGGTGCTCGCTGCTATAGACACCGCTGCGATCGGGGTGGCCGTAGTCAAATGGGGTCTGGCGCTGGCGAAACACTTTGGGGTCAAGCTCACGCTGCTGCACGTCGTACCTGGGGCGGTCGACCCCGGGTGGGAACGGTCGATGGAACGATGGTTGAAGCAACTGGGCGGCACCGGCGCCGTGACCGCTATTGTGCCAAGCGCTGCGGGTGTGGGGGCGGGAATTCTTGAGGTGGCTGCCGCCCGGGGAGCCGGTCTGCTGATCGTCGGGCGAAGTGGCGGAGACGCGCTTGGAGCGGCGGAGATCGGGACCGCGACAGGGATCGTGCTCCGGCGGGCCCAGATCCCGATCCTGGTGGTGCCGAAGTCGGACGCCTTGCCACGTTGTGCGGCCCGCCAATCGACGGTGCTCGAGAGGTCGGAGGGGTCAGAGCCTGGTATCGTCTCGATACGGGCCGGGGCCAGCGTTAGGCTGCCTGCGTGAGAGTGCGCCTGCCGGTGAATGACGGAGACGTTCATCGAGTTCGGAGCCACTCGAGCAGCTGGGTGAAGAGGACGAATGGATCGCAGCAGGTACAAACGCTTCATTGTCACGCGCCGCCTAAGTGCCTCTCATTCATGGGGAGCGCAGCACTCAACGAAACGCAGGAGACAGGAGGGGTTGCATCTATGAAGAGGCTCATACTCATCGCCCTTGGAGCCGTGCTCGGCGCCCAGTTGCTGGTTTTTTCACCGGACCCGGCTGGAGCCCAAGTCCAGGCGCCACCCGGTGGAGCGTACAAGAAGGTCAGCACGCTAGTCGCGCTCCCAGACTTCGTACCTGGACTGGGAACTCTCTACGTCGATCCCGGCACGCTGCCCGCGGGGCCGTTCCTCGCCTATGACCATCAAGGAAAGCTAGTGAGCTCGATCTACATGATTCCGCTCAAGGACCTGAACGCCCAGAAAGTGTTCAGCAACCTGAAAGTTGCTCACGAGCGCGCGGATCATGTCGACATTGTCTTCAACGCGGGCCATCCCGGCGTCGCCGAGCCGCATTACCACGTGATCGTGTGGTACGTCTCGTCGGAGCGCGCAGCCCAACTCGCCAAATGACGAGATCGTCGCGTCGCGGGTTCGCGAACGCCGGCGGAGTTGCGATAACCGGCCTTGGGTTGGCGTGGAATCGCCGAGGGCTGGCCGCCGCCGTTCTCGGTACTCCGGCGCGCTCCGCGGCCGTCCCCGTCGTGATCGAGATGCGCAGTGACCCCCTCGGATCCAGGGTGTGGTTCGATCCGATCGGTCTCTACGTGGACCCGGGCACGACGGTGCGTTGGATCGTGCGCGAGAACGTGCACACCACGACGGCCTACCATCCGCGGAACGACGATCACCGCTGCGGATCCCCGAGACCGCCCTGCCTTGGGACTTAGGTGTCCTCGTGCAGCCGGGCGACCACTTCGACCAGACACTGAGCGTGGCATGAAGTTGCAGACTGAGGTGATCACATGATTCGACTCAAGCGCGCCTACGTGCCGGCCGCCGCGACTGATGGGCGCCGGGTGCTGGTCGAGCGGTTGTGGCCGCGCGGCCTGACCAAAGCCCGGCTTCGGCTCGACGAGTGGGCTAAAGATGTTGCGCCGAGCGCGGCGCTGCGGCGCTGGTTTGGCCACGATCCGAAGCGATGGTCCGAGTTCCGGCAGCGCTACTTCGCGGAGTTGCGCGCGCACCGCGCGTCCTGGGAGCCACTCCTCGCCGCCGCGCGACGAGGCCGCGTGACGTTGGTTTATGCGGCACATGACGTCGTGCGCAACGGCGCCATCGCGCTCAAGGCGTTCCTCGATCGCCGACTATGAACGCCCTGCATGGTTCGTCGCCACTGGCTCGACAGTTGCACCTGCTGCCAGATAAGGCCCAAGACCTCAGGGCTGAGAAGAGAGGAGTCCGGATGGCCGGCAAGTCGCTCGACACGCTCGTAGCGCCAGGCAGACATCGCATGGAAACGCCGCCGCGCCGAGAGGACGGATCACGGGAGAGCCCCGGCGTTGTCCACTTGACCTCGGAGTACTGGCCGCTGGCGCGGACAGGTGGGCTGGGGGAGGCGGTTAGCGGCTTGGCTGGTTTCCAAGCGGCGTCTAATAGCGCGACCACGGTGGTGCTGCCGCTGCACCGAGCCGTGCGAGAGGCTGCAACGCGGCTCGAACCGGTCGGACCGCCCTTTCATGTCGAGGTAGGCCCAAGAATCGAAGTCGCTCGACTCTTCCGGCTCGCGGAGACGCCCGGCCCCCGCGTCTTCTTCATCGAGCACGAGGGCTACTTCAACCGCGACGGCATCTATGGCAGCTGTGGCTCGGACTACCCAGATAACCCCCGCCGATTCGCGTTGTTCACTCGCGCGGCGTTGGCAGTGCTGCCCCGGATCGCGCCGTCCGCCCAGATCCTGCATGCGCATGACTGGCACGCGGCGCTGGCTCCGGTCTACTTGCGGACGGCGCACGCCGGACAACCCTATTACGACCGGCTCGCAACAGTGCTCTCAGTTCACAACGCCGGCTTTCAAGGCCACTTTCCCCCTGACGCGCTCGTCGACCTCGGTTTGCCCCCGGAGCTGTACGATTCGAGAACATTCGAGTGGTACGGCCGCGCGAATGTCCTAAAGGGCGGAATTGCGTTTTCCGACGCCGTGGTCACCGTGAGTCCGTCCCATGCTCGCGAATTGCGCACGCCAGATGGTGGCTTCGGGTTGCACGACACCTTTGAGATTCTGGGTGACCGCCTGGTCGGAATCTTAAATGGCATCGATGTCGAAGCTTGGAATCCGGCAACCGACTGGGGGATCGCTGCGCCCTATTCGTTCATGGACTTGGCTGGTAAGGGTCGCTGCAAGGCCGCTCTCCAACTGGCCTTAGGCCTACCGCAGCGGGCCCGGGTGCCGCTATTCGGGATGAGCTCGCGCCTGACTACGCAGAAGGGCCTCGACCTGATTCTTGGCGGTGGTTTGACAGCCAGCCCGGATGCCCAGTTCGTGTTCTTGGGAGAGGGGGAGCCTCGCTACGAGAAGGCGCTGACCGACCTGGCAGCCGCTGCACCCGACCGAGTCGGTGTGCAGCTAAAGTTCAGCGATCACCGCGAGCATGAGTTGATGGCTGGGGCCGACCTGCTCCTGATGCCATCGCTATACGAACCGTGCGGCTTGGCGCAATTGCGGGCGCAACTGTACGGCACCGTCCCCGTTGCCCGCCGAGTCGGCGGGCTTGCTGATACGATCGAGGACGGCGTCACGGGCTTTCTGTTCCACGAATATTCGCCGGACGCGCTGGATCGCGCGGCGCGGCGGGCGATCGAGGTGTACAACCAATCGGACGCGTGGCCGCGAGTCATGCGCGCAGCGATGACAAGGGGCGCTGGCTGGCGACGCTCGGGTGAGCGCTACAAGGAAACCTACCGCCTGGCGGTCGCCCGCCACCGCGCCCAGGCGACTAGTGTCTAGCGGAAAAGGGGTCCACGCCAAGCGGGGTCGGGTGGAACGATTCACGCTCCGCCCGACCGGTGGCACCGGCACGGTGGGATTTCACAATGGCGATCGTCCGTGACCGGTGACGCGCCTGGACGCGTTCCCCTGGCGGGATGGCCCCGCCATAGGTATCGCCTTCACATTCGTACCGCGTGGCCATCAAA
>JBDTOH010000121.1:0-12094 GCA_039933355.1 Gemmatimonadota bacterium
GGCGCCGGCCGAAGTCGGGCTCGCCTACGGCTTGATCTCGCTGATCTGTGGACCGGCGGGTGTCTTCGCGGGCGGGTGGGTGTCCGATCGCCTCTGGAAGAACGGCCGGACCGACGCGACGCTCCGAACCGCGATGTACGGAGCCCTGGCGCTCCTTCCGTTCGCGGTGATCGCGCCCTTCATGCCGACCGGCGGACTCGCGATCGCGCTGGCGGTTCCGATCACCTTCCTCTTCGCGTTTCCGTTCGGGGTCGCCGCGGCGGCGATTCAGCTCGTGGCCACGCCCGCGATCCGCGCCCAAGTCACCGCGATCTATCTATTCTTTGGGACGTTGATCGGGTTGGGCGCGGGCCCCACGGTGGTGGCACTGGTGACCCAGCAGGTCTTCGTCGCCGACGATCAGCTCCGGTATGCAGTCGCACTGGTCGCCGGGGTAGTGATCCCGCTCGCCGCGCTGGCTTTTCGGTCAGGTCTGGCGCCGCTGCGCAGAATGGTGGGCACCGATGCAGCTCACTGATCAGCTGGTTCTGGTGACCGGCGGCGCCTCCGGGATCGGCGCCGCGACCGCCCGAATGGTCGTCGCTCAGGGCGGCCGGGCGGCGATCGTCGATGTGGACCGCGAGCGCGGCGAGGCGCTCGCCGCGGAGCTCGGCGCTCAGTTTGTCGCCGCGGACGTCGGCGACGACGCGGCGGTCGGCGCCGCAGTCGCAGCGATCCGGGACCGGTCGGGCCCGATCCGCGGCCTGGTGCACTGCGCCGGCATCGGCGGCGGCGGCTTTCGGGTTGCCGGTCCGAAGGGGCCGCATCCCCTCGACCTGTTCACCCGGATCATCGGCGTCAATCTAGTCGGGACGTTCAGCTGCGTCCGCCACGTCGCCCAGGCGATCCACGACCAGGAACCGCTGCCCAACGGCGAGCGCGGCGTGATCGTGACCACGGCTTCGATCGTCGGCAACGACGGCCCGATCGGCGCGTCCGCCTACGCGGCGTCCAAAGTCGGCGTGATGGGCCTAACGCTCCCGTTCGCGCGCGACCTGGGGCGGTTCGGGATCCGGGTCTGTTGCATCTCTCCCGGCTCGTTCGACACCCCGCTGCTCGCCGGCGTCCCCCCTGCCCTCCAGGAAGAGCACAACACGCGACAGCCCTTTCCGCACCGGGCCGGTCGCCCCGAAGAGTTCGCCGGCCTGGTACGGCATATCTTCGAGAATCCGTTCCTGAACGGCGAAACGATCCGGCTCGATGCCGGCTTCCGCTTCGCATGAGGCCGTATGCCTGACGTCTCTTTCGTGCGTTACGAGGAGCCCGCCGAGCGGGTCGCCCGCCTGGTCGTGACGCGAGCCGAGAAGCGGAACGCCCAGAACACCGAGCTGCTCTATCAGCTCAATGACGCCTTCGACCGGGCCGCACAGGACGATCGGATCCGGGTCATCATCCTGGCGACCGAAGGCCCGGATTTCTCGAGCGGGCACGATCTCGCGGCCCGCGACCAGCGCGAGACGATGGAGGCCAGGCATCGAGTCGGCACGTGGGGCGGCGGGACCGGGGAAGGCCTCGAGCCGCTCTGGGCCTACGAGCGCGAGGTCTACCTCGGCTTCTCAGAGCGGTGGCGGAACATCCCCAAGCCGACGATCGCCCAAGTCCAAGGCCGCTGCATCGCGGGCGGGCTGATGCTGGTCTGGCCGTGCGACCTGGTCGTGGCGAGCGACGATGCTTTGTTTCGCGATCACACCCTGATGCTCGGCGTACCCGGCTGTGAGTTCTTCATGCACCCCTGGGAGGTCGGCGTTCGGCAGGCGAAGGAATGGCTGTTCACGTGCGACTGGCTCACCGCCGAGCGGGCGTACGCGTTAGGCATGGTCAACCGGGTGGTGCCGCTGGCCTTGCTCGCCGAAGCGACCCTCGAACTGGCCCGGGGGATCGCGGAGCGACCGCTGGCCGCGCTCCGGCTGGCCAAGGCCGCCGTGAACGCGGCCCAGGATGCTCAGGGACGAGGCGCCGCCCTCGAAACGGCGTTCGGCCTCCACCAGCTGGGTCACGCCCACAACCTCCAGGTTCACGGCCAGATCGTCGATCCTGCGGGCCTTCCGCGAAAGAAGGGCCCCGATGCGCCTGCATGACTATTTCGATTGGGGAGTGCGGGAGCGCCCCACGCAGCCGCTCGCGGTTCAGGGCGACCGGAGCCTGAGCTACGGCGACGCCGGTCGCCGGGTTCGTCAGCTGGCCAACGCGCTCCGGGGCGCCGGCCTCGAGCCGGGCGACCGGTTCGGGTACCTCGCCAAGAACTCGATCGACATGGTCGTGGCCTATCTCGCCGGGTCCAAAGCCGAGCTGGTCATGGTGCCGCTCAACTACCGGCTCGCGCCGCCCGAATGGGAGTACATCGTCCGCGACGCGGGCTGCCGTATCGTCTTCGCTCAGGAGGGTCTCGCCGACCAGATCGACGACGTCCGTTTGGCGTGCGGTCCCTCGGTCCGCTGGATCGCGTTAGGCACGCCCCGAACCGGCTGGGTCGGTTTCGACGAATGGCTGGCCGGCGTCCCGGCCGGGACATCGCCGCGCCCGGTCCTCGCCGACCCCGATCTCTACCTCATGTACACGAGCGGAACGACAGGAAGGCCCAAGGGAGCGGTACTCACTCACGGGACTATCCTGACCAACGTCGCCCAGAACCGGGTTACCTGCCGAACTGCGTGGACCGCGGGAGAGCGCGCGCTCGTCGTCATGCCGATGTTTCACGCGGGCGCGGCGTCCCTGGTGTTCTCCGGCATCGTCCACAACGGAACCCTCGTCATCCACGAGGATTTCGATCCCGAGCGGGTCGTCGGATCGCTCGAACGAGACGACATCGGCCTCGCGAATTTCGTCCCGGCCATGATCCAGGCGTGCCTGCTCGAGGTCCCCGAGCTCGACCGGCGAACCTTCCCCAAGCTCAGAACGATCTTCTATGGCGCGTCGCCGATCGCCGAGGAAGTGCTCCGCCGAGCCATGGCGGCCTTCCGGTGCGACTTCTATCAGGCCTACGGCCTGACCGAAGCGTCGGTGGTCCTTACGATGCTCACGGCGGAAGACCACGAGCGCGCGTTAGGCGGGGCGCCGGAGCTGCTCAGGTCGGCCGGCCGGCCCGTACCCGGCACGGAGATCCGGATCGTCGACGCCGAGGGTCGCGATTGCCCCCTCGGCGAGCCGGGCCTGGTGATGGCGCGGGGACCCCAGATGATGCGGGGCTATTGGGCGAACGAAGCCGCGACCCGGAGCGCGCTCGCGGGCGGATGGCTCAGGACCGGCGACATCGGCGCGCTCGACGCCGAGGGTTATCTCTTTCTCCACGACCGCGCCAACGACACCATCGTGACCGGCGGGGAGAACGTCTATCCCTGTGAGGTGGAAAGCGCCCTCTTCGATCACCCGGCGGTCGCCGACGCCGCCGTGATCGGGATCCCCGACGACCGGCTCGGCGAAGCGGTCCACGCGGTGGTCGTGCTGCGGGCCGGCGCGGCGGGCGGCGCGGACGAGCTGATCGCGCACTGCCGGACTCGGATCGGCGGCTACAAGATTCCTCGAACGGTGGAAATCGTGGCGGAGCTGCCCCGCAATTCGACCGGGAAGGTGCTCAAGCGGGTGCTGCGGGAGCCCTATTGGGCCGGGCAAGCGAGGCGGGTGTCCTGACCGTTAGGGCTTGATCGCGGGCGCGTCGCCGGTGCGGAGCCATTGGACCGTCGGCTGGTTGGCGAGCCGGAGCACACGCGTGGGCTGCTCGCGGATGATCACGGACAGCGTGATCGGCCCGCCATCCTGCTCGTAATCCACCTGGAGAAGCGTGCTGTCGCCTTTGATCTGCGCGCGGATCCGCTTGATCGGGTGGACCGTGAACTGGGCGGTCGTCACTCCGGTCTGGAACGCGACGGCGTGGGGGTTGAGCCAGAAGCTCCGGCCGGCATAGCGGCCGTCCTGCGTGGCCCACGTTCCGACCGCGGTTGCGGGGATGTCCTGCCCGCGGAGGGACCGGAACGCGGCGAGCGCGATCACTCCGATCGCGAGGGCGCCGAGCGGCTTCGCCATCACCGCGATGTTGAAGGGGAGCGCCGGCAGCCGGGGCAGCGTGATGCCTAACACCTTCTTCTGCTCTCCGGCCGCCGCCTTCGCGTCGCGCTTCTCCTTGGCCTTCTTCGAGAGCCGGAAGACGACGCCGATGCCGTAGAGGAAGTCCTTCAGGACCATGGGCGAAGCCAGATTCCCGTCGGCGATGCCGCTGACGTAACCCTCTTCCCCCTCTTTCGGCTTGCCGCCTCGCGGCTCCGGCGTCGCAGATGTCATAGATCAGTACCGGGTTGCGCGGCCGATGAAGCTACCGTCGTTGCCCCGCACCACGTCGTCCTGGCCCGGGCCTGCAGTGATCGAGCCGGAGGTAGTGCCGTCCGGACCGATGCTGTAGATGTCGTACTGGGTGTTGAGCGGAACCCCGAACCGATCCGTGCGGGGTGTCCCTCCCGCGCTGAACAGCACATAGACGTACGGGTTACCCCAGGGATCGACCAGCGCGTCGCGGCCCACATCCACGAGTCCCGGTGGAAGAACGTTTCCGCTCGCGGCATACCCCTCGATGTCGATCTGGATCGCGCGGATGTCGCCAGTCGCCTTGGCGGTCTTGCCCTGGTCGATCGTGGCCTTAGTTCGCGACACTGCCATGGAGGTGAGGATGGCGACGATCACCATGACTGTCATCAGCTCAATGACCGTAAAACCGCCCTCACGGCGACGGCGGCGCCCTCGACCGAGGGCCTCCGGGGAGCAGGGAGGGGTTGGAATCGCCATATCGCGATCAAAACAAAGCAAACCCGGTGCCTTGCCGTCAAGTCGTTGTCGTTCAACGACCTAGTTCTGGCAGGCCCAAAGGCTCCCGCCCCAGGCGCCGCAAACCGCGTCACATTCCCCTGACCGAGAGTCGGCACCGGATCCAGATCGGTGCCCCCGGTCGCTTGAACCGCTGGTGATTATTATTGGGCGTACCCTCACGATGGAGCTCATGCCAATGCAGGTCACGCAGACGACCGCGTCCCATAATCCCGTCATTCGAAGGCTCGGGGCCGAGGCCGCTGTTGCCGACTCCCGACCGATGACCGTGGCCGGGACGATTCAAAAGACCGCCCTCTTACTCGGCCTGGTTGTCGTGCTCGCCGGCGCCACGTGGTGGGCCATCGGGACAGCCCGCTTCCCTGTCGAGCTGCAATCCCCGGTCATGCTCGGCTCGATCCTCGCAGGATTTGGGTTGGGGATACTCGTGGCTTTCCGGCCGGCGACGGCTTCCTGGGCGGGTCCGTTGTACGCCGTCTGCCAGGGCCTGGCGCTCGGTCTCATCTCTTACCTGTTCAACGCCAGGTACGCGGGGCTTCCGGTCCAGGCCGTCGGCCTCACCGCCGGGACCGCAGCGGCAATGTTGATCGCGTACCGAACCCGACTCGTGCGGGTGGGGGAACGGTTCAAGGCGATCGTGGTCGGCCTCACCGGCGGCGTGGCGGTCTTCTACCTGATTGCGCTCGGTCTCCGGCTTATCGGTGGGATTTCGATTCCGTTCCTGACGCAAGGCGGTCTGCTCGGAATCGGGTTCAGCGTCTTTGTCGTCGCGTTGGCCGCGGTGAACCTCCTGCTCGATTTCAGCTCGATCGAAGAGGGAGCCCAGGCCGGGATCTCACGGACCTATGAGTGGGCCTTCGCGACCGGCGTCACCATCACGATGGTGTGGTTGTACCTCGAGATTCTGCGGCTGCTCAGCAAGCTCCGACGCAACTGAGCCGCCGCGACGTCTGTTGTTACCAGAGCCCCAGGACATTCCTGGGGCTCGTTGCATTCGGGAATACCTCGCCCGGGCGAATCAGGCGGGTCGGTCGATTCCGGGCCGATTGGGCCGCGAACCCCGCAGCCTCCGGCACGGTCGGACGGGTCTTAACGCGCCAACCCGGTAAGTCGGCATCGAGCTCTTCCCAGAGCAGCACACCACCGATCCCGCCGCGCGAGAACCGGCGGCGGACCACGGTTTCCACGGCGAGCAGAACCAGCACTCCGCTGAAGAGGACGCCAAAGAGCAGCGCGAAGACAGCGTGACCCAACGTACGAAGCAGCGACATAACGATCTCCCCGGTCGTTCAGTGGCCGCCAATATTGGGCTCGGAAGTCCTCGCAACAAGTTGGGACAAACCCTTGGTGTCTCAAGCCGAGTCAGCGCGCCGTCAATCGCTGCGGAGCGCCTGGATCGGATCGACCTGGGCCGCGCGGCGCCCGGGAACGAGGCTCGCGACCAGGGCGAGCGCTATCACGGTCGCGAGTGCAGCAACCAGGACGGTCGGGTCGGTCGCCGAAGTGTGAAACAGAAGCGATTCCATCCGCGGGCTGAGCAGGAGGACGAAGGCGATGCCGATCGCGGCCCCGAGCAGGGCCGCCCCGACCGCGCTCGAAACCACGACGCGGACGAGCTGGCCGGGCGCGGCCCCGAGCGCAGCCCGGATTCCCAGCTCCTTCGCGCGCTGGCTGACGGCGAAGGACACGACGCCACCGACGCCGATCGCGGCAATCAGCAGACTGAGGCCGCCGAAAACCGTGAACATCGTCGCGCCGGCGCGCCAGGATTGTGCGCTGCTGTTGACGACCCGCTGATAGGACATCACCTCGACGAACGGCAGATCGGCGCGCTCACTGAGCAACGCGCGCCGGATCGATTCGGCCAGCTCCTCGGGCGGGCCTGCGGTCCGGACCACGATGTAGTCCGGGAAGCGCGGCTTCTCTCTCTGATCGATCAACGTGAAATAGAGCAGGAAGGGCTCTTCGTCCAAGCCCTGCCGGTGCACGTCTGCCACGACGCCCACCACCTCCCGGCACGGGCCGCCCTTTGGCCCGGAGAAAAAGCACTTGCCGAGCGCCGACTCGTTAGGCCAGAGCGTCCGGGCCATTCGCTCGGTCACGAGCACGACCGGCGCTGTCCCTTGGCGATCGGTTTCCGCGAAAGAACGGCCCCGCAGGACCCGCATCCCGAAGCCCTCTACGGCGCCGGGCGAGACTTGAAAGAAATAGGGACCGCCGCCGGCCAGCCGCGGGAGGCTGTCGTTCCCCGGCACTTGGACACCCTCCGCATAGTTGCTCATGAACGGCGCGCCGATCGAAGCGCCCACGGACTCAACGCCTGGAAGGAGGCGGAGCCGCGCGACCGCCCGCTCAAAGAAGGCCCGCACGCCCGGCTCCGGGGTTCCGGCAGCGAGGAGATCGCTCGACACGAGTAGCGTGCGGCTCACGTCGATACCGAGATCGAGCCCTCGAACCCGAGTGAGGCTCTTGACGAAAAGGCCCGCACCGACGACGAGCGCCGTGCAGAGCGCGGTTTGGACCGCAAGCAGCCCGAATCGAAGCGCCGGCGCCTGCCGCGAAGTGCCCCGGCCGCCGTGCAACTGAGCAGCGAGATCCGTCCGGGTGGTCCGCAACATCGGAAGCAGGGCGGCTACGACGGCGGTGAACAGTGTCGCCGCGGCGGTCACGAGGAGAACTCTCCCGTTGACGGGAGCGGCATCCCACGCGGTCCCCGGAAAGACCAAGGCCCGCACCAGATCGCCGGCCCATTGGCTGAGCCCGACGCCGAGGAGGGCGCCGAGCGCTCCGAGCACCAGGCTTTCGACCAGGAGCTGCCGGACCAGCCGGCCGCGCCTAACACCGAGCGCCTGCCGAACGGCGATTTCGCTCTGCCGGAGGAGTCCTCGCGCCAGCACCACGTTGGCGACGTTCGCGCACGCGATCAGCAGCACGATGACGGTGACGCCGTACAGCCAAAAGGCGATCCGCGCGGTGTCGGAGCCCCGATCACTCAAGCTCCGCAAATACACGGCGCCCTTCTGGTCGGCCACCCGCGGCTCATTGGCGTGGCCTCGCTGATAGGCGAGGGTGGCATCGGCCGCGGCCCGCTCGTCGGTGACACCGGGCTTGACCCGCATGAACGCTTCGATGAATTGCCAGTTCCGGCCGGTCAGATAGTCGCGGCCGTACGCCGAGCGACCGACGGCAGGCAGCGGCACCCAAAGATCGATCGGCTCGGTATCAGCCCCCGTGAAGCCCTTCGGCGCGACGGCGACCACGGTGAACGCCCGGCCGGCCAGCCGGATCGTACGGCCGATAATCGCGTGGTCCGCGGCAAAGGCCGCTTGCCAGAACGGGTAGCTCAGGACCACAACGGCTGCCCCGTCCGGCGGCGCAGCCTCCGCCTCGCCATAGAACCGGCCCAGCGCGGCTTCCGTGCCGAGCATCGGGAAATACTGCCCGGTCGTCAGCTCGGCCCGGACTCGCTTCGCTTCGATTCCGATGCCGAGCGATAGCGACGCCTTCACCGTCGCCGCGACTCCGGCGAAGCTGGTCGTCCCGTCTCGCAGGTCGGTGAACCCGGGATACGAGATCGCGCTCCACGGCGCGGAGAGGTGGGTCTCGAACCAGCGCGCCACCACCACCCGCTTGACCGAAGCGGGCTCGACCACATGGGCCGGCGGCCGGAGCAACAACCGGTCGAGAATCCCGAACATCGTGGCGTTCGCTCCGAGCGCGAGGCCGAGCGTCGCGATGACGACGAAGGCGTAGGCCGGCGCGCGGCGGAGCCCGCGGACTGCATACCGAAGATCGCGGGTCAGCTCCCCCCACCATTCGCCTCGCTTCGTAACCCGCTGAACCCGTTCATCCGCCATGCCGAGCTCCTTCCGAAAGCGTTCCACATCGCCGAACTGGCGCCGGGCTTCCTCGCAGGCCTGGTCCGGCTTCCAGCCTTGCTCGATCAGCCATGCCGTCGTCTCCGAGAGATGAAACTCCACCTCGGCATCGGTGGACTGCGCGGCCGAGGGCTCGCGCCCGGCGAGGAGAAAGAGGCGGCGGATCGGGCCCCAGGACATGATCAGGTCAACTGCTCGAGGAGCCGAATGGCTTCCCGCTGAGACTTGAGCACCCGAAAAACGGCGGCGGCGTATGCGGTCCAGGTCGCGGTGTCCCGGGCGAGCGTCTCCCGCCCGGAAGCCGTGAGCTCATAGTAGCGGGCCCGCCGATTGTTCTCGGTGATCCCCCAGGAGCCGCGAACGAGCTTGCGCTCCTCGAGGCGCCGGAGGGAGAGGTAGAGGGCGCCGTCCTCGACCTTGATGTCGTCCTGGGTGGCCTGCCGGATCCACCGGACGATCCCGAAGCCATGGAGCGGCTTGGGCACGACCGCGCGCATGACGAGGAGATCGAGGGTACCGCGCATGAGATCGAGATCGGCGCCTGGCATGGCTCTCCACTGAGGTGCTCACCTCAGAATCTGGGGTGAAGACGAGGATTGGTCAAGATCGGAGCCGGAAAATCCGAGCCCGGTGGCTGCTGGGCGGTTGCTGTCCCGCTTTTCCCTCCCGATTTCCGACCTCCGATCCTTGACACCCCTCCACCCACCTCCTAGCTTCCCCGCCATGCGAATTCCCACTCGACACCACGCCCACCATCATCATCACGGCTTCGGAGCCGCGGTGCGGATGTGCGCGCATGGGTCGTTGGCAGTTTGACCAGAGCGTAACACACTGATCCCACCGCGGCCCGTCATCATCGACGGGCCGTTTTCGTTTTCAGGACTGGAGTAGAGCGCGAATGATCAAGATCGCTTTGCCGAACAAGGGGCGGCTCGCCGAAGACACTCGGCAGCTGCTCGACGACGCCGGCCTCGGGGTCCGGGCGCAGAACGACCGGGCTCTGATCGCCACCTTGGGCGACGAGTACCAGGCCATCTTCGTGCGCTCGCAGGACATTCCGGAATTCGTCGCCGACGGCGCGGCCGATGCCGGAGTCACCGGATGGGATCTCGTCTCCGAGTCCGATCGGATGCTGGTGGAGCGACTCGACCTGGGCTTTGGCAAGTGCCGGGTCGTCGTCGCGGCCCGTGAGGACAGCGGGATCGACGCCTTGGCCGACATTGGACCGGGGCTCCGGGTCGCGACCGTCTTTCCCCGGATCGCGGCGCGGTTCTTCCAGCAGCTGGGGCAGCCGGTCGAGCTGGTGCCGATCTCAGGTGCGTGCGAGATCGCTCCGCACCTCGGGATCGCCGATGTGATCGTCGACATCGTCTCGACCGGTTCGACGCTCAAGGTGAACGGGCTCAAGGAAGTGGCGACGATCCTCCATTCGAGCGGGCGGCTGTTCACCAACCCGCGGGCGTCCTCGGAAGTGCAGGCAGGTCTCGACCAGCTCGCCAACCGGCTCGAGTCGGTGGTCCGGGCCCGCGGCCAGCGTTATGTCATGGCCAACGTCCCCCGCGATGCGCTGGTCCGGATCCAGACGGTCGTTCCCGGGATCGACGGACCCACCGTGATCGACATCCTGAACGACGGGAAGCACGTGGCCGTTCACGCCGTGGTGGCGGCCCATGCCGTGGACCGGACGATCGCCGACTTGAAGGCGTTAGGTGCGTCCGGCATTCTGGTCACTCGGATCGAAAGGCTGATGCCGTGAGCGACGGGATCGTGCGCTTCCGGGGAACCATCGCCGGCCTCGCGCCCGAAGCGCTGCGGGCCCTGCTCGAGCGGCAGCTTCCCGACCCGGCCCCAGTCCGCGCGGCGGTGAGCCGGCTGATCGACGCCGTTCGCTCCCGCGGCGACCAAGCCGTGCGCGAGCTTACGCTCGAGTTCGACCGGATTTCGCTCGTCGACCTGGAGGTTCCGCAGGCCTCATGGCGAGCGGCGCTCCACCGCCTGGCGGCGCCGGTCCGGACGGCGCTCGAACGGGCCGCGCGCAACATCGAGCGAGCGCATCGGGCCTGGCTCCCGATCGGCGCGGTCGTCGAGACCGAGCCCGGGATCACCCTCGAGCGGCGAGCGTTTCCGCTCGCGCGGGTTGGTGTGTACGCTCCGGGCGGCCGCGCCATCTATCCGTCATCGGTGCTGATGGGGGCGGTGCCCGCCAAAGTTGCGGGTGTCGGCGAGGTCGTCATCTGCTCGCCGGCCGGACCCGACGGTATCCCGGCGGATCCAATCCTCGCCGCGGCGGAGCTGGCCCGCGCCGATCGGGTCTTCGCGATCGGCGGCGTGCAAGCCATCGCCGCCATGGCCTTCGGGACGGAGTCGGTTCCTCGGGTCGATCGGATCGTCGGCCCGGGAAACGCCTACGTTATGGAAGCCAAGCTTCAGCTCGCCGACCGCGTCAGCATCGACAGCCCGGCAGGCCCGAGCGAGATCCTCATCATCGCCGACTCGACGACGCCGGCCGAGCTGGTCGCCCGGGAGCTGGTCGCCCAGGCGGAGCACGATCCGCGAGCCGTCGCGGTGGCGGTGATGCTCGGCGCGCCGGCGGTGGCCGAACCGGTCGAGCGAGCTCTCCGAGACCTGGCCCGCCGATCGCCTCGGGCGGAGATCGTCGGCGCGGCACTCGGAGCGTTAGGTGCGGTGCTGTCGGTGCCCGACCTCGAGGAGGCGATCCGGTTCGCCAATGCGCTCGCGCCCGAGCACCTGCTGCTCGCCTGCGACAGCGCGGCCGAGGCACGGGACCGGTTCCAGGTCGCGGGCGCGGTGTTCGTCGGGGCAGCGAGCTCGGTGGTATTCGGGGACTACCTGACGGGCGCCAATCACGTGCTCCCGACGGCAGGCCTGGCGCGAAGCTACTCGGGGCTCGGCCCCGGCGACTTCGTTAGGTGGACGACCTATCAGACTATCACGAAAGCCTCAGCGCGGCGCCTCGGCCACGACACGGCGGTGCTGGCGACAGCGGAGGGGCTGCCCGGTCATGCGGCGGCGGCACGATTTTGGGAGGAGGAATCACCATGAACGCAGCGTTCGTCTCGCGCGCGGGCCTTCAGGAGCTCGCCGTCTACCGCGGGGAGAAGCGAGGCCTGGAGATCGACCTCGCGGACAACACCAACCTGTTCGGATCGGCGCCATCGGCGCTCGCGGCGATGGCCGCCTGGGCGGCCGAGAGCCCGGCCCGCTACCCGGCCGCGACGACCGACGCGCTCCGCGCCGGGATCGCGGACTGGCTCGGCGTGGCGCCGGATCAGGTGGCGTGCGGTTGCGGGTCGAACGACATCCTCGATTCGCGGATCGCGGGGAGGACGGCCAGTGGACGCCAC
>JBDTOH010000122.1:0-12043 GCA_039933355.1 Gemmatimonadota bacterium
AAAGGACTAAGAGCGGCGGGCCGCCGAACAACTTGAAGCCCCCGCCGAAGTAGAGCACCTGCCACAGCCACGCGGTACCGCTCTGGCTCAGGGAGCGCCCCAGCGCTTGGACATGCGGGTCCACCAGGTTGTGCCCGAACACGATTGCGATGCCGAGCGCCGCGATCGCCGGGAGCGGCAGGTGGATGAGCACCGCCATCAGGATCATGCACCACCCGAGCGCCCAGATCACGCCCGCAAGCATGTAGTGCCCGTAGTCGATATTGAACGTCCAGCTCAGGCGAATCACCGTCATCTCGAGCACAATCAGCCAAGCCCCCCGAGTGAGGAGGAACCGCGACAGCATTCCTCGAGAAGGCAGCGACGCACCGTGGAGAAAGGTCCCCGTGCCGGCGAGAAAGAAGAAAGCTGGGGCGGCGAAGTGCGTCACCCAGCGCGTGAAGAAGAGGCCCGGTGTCGGTCCGCCGGCGGGCACCCCGGCGTAAACCCGAACGTGGTCGATCGCCATCAGCACCATGACGGCGCCCCGGATGATGTCGAGCGAGCCGATCCGCTCCCGAATGGGCGCCCCAGTGGCTTGGGGAGCCGGCGCTGCCTCGGCTTCGGGGCTCAGTGCGACAGTCATGCGGCATCCTCCTCGAACAGAGTCCATGGGGAGACCGAGCTACGGAACATGACCAGCCATACGTCGGAGCGACTGAGCCCGAAGTACGGGAGATGTATGGAATGTGTAGGGACATGTTCGGGTGACGTCGGCACCGGGGCGCAGACGGCGTTATGCTATTTCTCGAGAGACCATGGCTTCCCTTCGATCGACCCCGTTCACCGCCCGCCCCGGACTCCTGGGCGCTCTGCTCCTGCTCGCGACGCTCGCGCTGGCCGGCGCGCTGGCCCAGCAAGCGACCCGTGCCGCGGCCTCTCACCGCGCTACCGCGGAAGGGATGCTCGGCGATTACGCCGCGATCGCCGCGTGGCAATTCACCCGTGAGGCCCGGAGCTGGCTCGGATTCGGGATGTCGCAGGCCGAGAACGTGATCGCCCGAGAGATTCCGGCGCCTGGCAAGGGACCGTTGCCGGGACCTGAGATGCTGCGCCGGGTTCTCGCCGAGAAAGAGTGCGACTGTGTGACCGCGGGGTTCGCCCGGACGGTGTTCAGAGTGACCCGCGCGCCGGCGGCGCAGCTCGACGCGGACGGCGACCCCCTGTCGGCAGCGACCCGAACCGCGCTGCTCGACCTGTTCGCTCGAGATACGACGCCGGCCCAGGGGCCCCGTCGGTGGCGGATGCTCGTACCAGGCCAGCCGGCGCTCCCGCACGCGGACGACATGGTGCTTCTCTGGAGGATTCCGGAAGGCGCAACCGCCGGGGCCCGGACACCCACGCGCGCCTTTTACGGTATGGTTGTCGAGGTCGCTCAGATTCGCAGGCCGCTCGAAGGAGCTGTGGGCGACGCCGAGCTGTTACCGGCTTCGCTCACGGGCTCGATGCCTCGGGATTCGCTGGTAAGCCTGGCTGTGGGGGGCCCTGGAAGCCCGCCCCTGTTCCGTCACGGCAGAACCACATCGCCCCAGTTCGCGGCGATCGATACCGTCGGCTTGGATTACGGAGCGCTCAACGTGACCGCAACCATCCGGCCGGAAGCCGCTTCCGTCCTCATCATCGGCGGCCTCCCTGCGACGCGAATTCCCCAGATCATCGCACTGCTTGCCCTCACGCTCGCGGTCGGCATCGGTGCGCTGCTGCTGCTCCGCCGCGAGCAGCAGCTCGCTCGGCTGCGGGACGATTTCGTCTCCGGCGTCTCGCACGAGCTCCGCACGCCGCTCACACAGATCCGGACCATGAGCGAGCTGCTCGAGTCGGGCGGATTCCGAACCGAGGCCGAGCGGCAGCGGGCGACGTCGGTCATCCATCGCGAAGCGCTGCGGCTCACCAATCTCGTCGACAACGTGCTGCAGTTTGCGACGCTGCGACGGCGTCCTAAGCATGCTCCGGCGCAATCGATCCGGCTGGAAGACGTCATCGCCGAGGCACGCGAGGCGTTCCTGCTACTGGCCGCGACGAGAGGCAGCAAGCTCGAGGTCCATGGGCGCACCGATATCCTGGTGCGCGGAGATCGCGACGCGCTGATCGGCATTCTCCGCAATCTGCTCGAGAATGCGCTCAAGTACGGCCCGCCAGATCAGACGGTCCGGATTCGGATCGACCGGCCAAACGGCACGGCACGGCTTGCGGTGGAGGATCAGGGGCCCGGCGTTCCGATCGGCGCGCGCGAACGGATCTGGCGGCCCTATCACCGGCTCGAGCGCGACCAGAACGCACCGGCCGGTGGCAGCGGGCTCGGCCTTGCCGTAGTCGCGGAGCTCACGGCCCTTTGCGGTGGCCGCGCCTGGGTCGAGGACGCCCCCGGCGGGGGCGCGCGCTTCGTGGTCGAGCTTCCGCTCGCATCCGACCCGGTGGTCGGCGCATGAGCCGCATCCTGGTCGTAGAGGACCACGAAGACTTGGCGTTCGGGCTCGAAACGGCGCTCGAGAACGAGGGGTTCGAGGTCGTTCTCGCGCTCGAGGGGACCAGTGGCCTGGAGCTCGCTCGGAGCGGCGGAATCGACCTCGTGGTTCTCGATCTCATGTTGCCGGGCCTCGACGGCTACCGGTTGCTTCGCGCGCTTCGCGCCGGCGAGGGTGCGGCCGCCGATGTCCCGGTCCTCGTGCTCACCGCCCGAGGCGAGGAGGTCAACAAGGTCCAGGCCTTCGGCATCGGCGCGGACGACTACGTGACCAAGCCGTTTGGAACTCTTGAGCTGATAGCCCGGGTTAGGGCGCTGCTCCGCCGCGCCGGGTCCCGCGGCGGCGCGGCAATCCCCGCGGTGGAGCGGTTCGGCGAGATCGAGGTCAATCCGGCGTCTCGCACCGTCTATCGCGGCGGACAGACCGTGTCGCTGGCGCCGCGCGAATTCGACCTGTTGATGGCGCTGCTGCGCCGGCACGGCGCGGTCGCGTCGCGGGCCGATCTCTTGAAGGAAGTCTGGGCGTATCAGCCCGAGGTGGTGAGCCGCACCGTCGACATTCACGTCGCCGAGTTGCGTCGCAAGCTCGAGACCGACTCCGCCAATCCGCGGCACATCCTGACCATCTGGAAGGTCGGCTACCGACTGGAGCGATAACAGCAACAAGGCGCCCCTGACCGCTGGGCGCCTCGTCATCTTGGGATTGCCGAGACTAAGGAAACTTCGGCTTCTTGAGCAGCCCTTTGAGCTTGTTCATCCCGGCCTGCTTGCCGCTTTCGAGGGCGGCGTTCCCGAGCCCCTTGAGCATCTGGTTGCCCGCGTTCGCCATCACCTTGCCCAGGTCGAAGTTCTTGACCATCTCACACGCGGCCTTCATCTGCTCTTTCTGTTCCTTCGTCAGCTCGGCCGGCTTCCCCTCTGCCTGCGCCTTGGTCTGCGCTGCGGCCAGCTCCGATTTGGCCTTGGCGATCGAGTCCGCGAGCTGTTGGCTCGCCAGGTAGCCGATCATGCCGCGCGCCATCGAATCGGCGTGCTGATTGAGCTCGGGATCCATGGTGAATACGACCCCGGCGGGCTTTTCGAAGGCGGCCGCGGACGGCGGGCCAAGCTTGACGCTCGTGGCGGTCCGGTTGAAGCTGAAGCACACGATCTCGCCCTTGGTCTCGAGCGCGAGCCGCGGAGCCTTCTTCATCGAGCAAACGCTGAACGGACCGACCTGCCGGTCCTCGCAGAGCTCGCCCGCGATCGTCTTCTCGCCGAGCTTCTCGCCCTCGAGGTTGAGGTTGTCGAGGCTGAAGGCCTTCTGCATCATGCCCGCCATGTCCTTCATGTTGGTATGGAGGCGGGTCTTGCTGGCGCCGTCGAGGTCGTCGTACGCCTTGGCCATGAGCGGTAGCATGTTAGGCGCCTGCGTGCCCTTCTTCTTCTCCAGATCGGCGCTGTACATCGAGTCCGCCGTGATCATGGTCCAGCTGTTGGTCTTGGTTTCCTTGCCTAACATCTTGGTCGTGCCTTCTTCTCGCGACACGTACCGGTCCCCGTCGAAGGCGGTGAGGGCGGTGCCTTTCGAGTCGCCGCTCAGCTCATAGTTGACCTCGGCCTTGAGGTTCGCTTTGGGAGGCTTGAACGGGTTTTGAGCCGAGGCGGCGGATATCGCCACCGCACCGGTTGCTGCTGCCAGATAGAATCCGCGCATGATCATCCTCGCTGCTTCGCTGGGGGGGAATCCGGTCCGGCCGGCGTCGACGAGCCCGGCGTGACCCTAACTACTATGTGCAAACCGGCGACCTGAAACGCCATCCCCCGCTCACATCGGGTCGGCTTCCGGTATATTTTCGGACCATGGCGCATCCCGGGCACCCCAACCTCACGGTCCTCGACCACCCGCTCATCCAGCACAAGCTGTCGATTCTCCGGGAGAAGGGAACCGCCACCAAAACCTTCCGCCAGCTCGTCGCCGAGGTCGCGATGCTGATGACGTACGAGGTCACCCGGGATCTCAAGACCGAGCCGGTGGAGATCGAGACCCCGCTCGAGCGAATAACCGCCCGGCGGGTCGCCGGGAAGAAGCTCACCCTGGTACCGATTCTCCGCGCCGGGTTAGGTATGGTCGACGGAATCCTCCAGCTCGTCCCCTCGGCCCGGGTCGGACACATCGGGCTCTTTCGAGACCACGAGACGTTGCTGCCTGTAAGCTACTACTTCAAAGTCCCCGCGGCCGAGTCGGACCGGGACTTCCTGGTTCTCGATCCGATGCTCGCCACCGGCGGCTCGGCGGCGGCGGCGGTCACCAAGCTCAAGGCCGTTGGAGCGACCCGGATCCGATTCCTCGCGATGGTGGCCGCCCCGGAGGGCGTCGGCGCGATGTTTGCGGCGCATCCCGACGTCAACGTCTATGCCGCCGCGCTCGACCGCCAACTAAACCACCTCGGCTACATCCTCCCCGGCCTGGGTGATGCCGGTGACAGGATCTTCGGCACTCGATGACAAACCCTCGTGCGCCAGTCGCGAATCGCGAACCGCTCCCCATAACGCAACCCCGCATCACCTTCTGGGGCGCCGCCGGCGAAGTCACCGGATCGATGCACCTGCTCGAGGCGACCGGCGCCAGGATTCTGCTCGATGCCGGCCTGTTCCAGGGGCGCCGGGCCGAAGCCGCGCGGAAGAACGCGAACCTGCCGTTCGATCCTCGCCGGATCGACGCGGTCATTTTGAGCCACGCCCACATCGATCACGCGGGACGCCTGCCGTTGCTGGTCCGCCACGGCTTTCACGGGCCGATCTACGCCACTCCCGCGACCCGCGATTTGTGCGCCGTCATGTTGCCCGATGCGGCTCATATTCAGGAGTCGGACGCCGGCTATCTCGCCCGGCACCACCGAGCCACGGGAGCGGAAAGCGAGCCGCTCTACAACCTCGCCGACGCCCTGGCGGTTCAGGACCTCATGATCGCCGTACCGTATCACCGGCTCCAGCACGTCCGAAAACACCTCACGACCGAATTCGTCGAAGCCGGCCACATTCTCGGCTCGGCCTCGCTCGACATCCGGATCACCGAGGCGGGGATGCACCGCATCGTCTTCTCCGGCGATATCGGCCGGACCGGACTTCCGATCATCCGGGATCCGGATCCTCCGACGGGTCCGGTCGACACGCTCATCGTCGAGTCGACCTATGGAGACCGCGACCATGAGTCGGTCGCGGACTCCGAGGAGCGCCTCGGCGAGATCGTTCGCCGGGTCGCGGCCCGCGGCGGGAAGATCTTGATTCCCTCCTTCGCGCTGGGCCGGACCCAGGAGATCGTGTACTCGCTCCATCAGCTCTCCCGCGAGGGGAAGATCCCCAACATTCCAATCTATGTGGACAGCCCGCTCGCGGTGGATGCGACGGCGGTCTTCCGGCTCCACCCGGAGGTGTTCGACCGGCGCGAGAAGCTGCTCGAGCGGACCGTGCAGATCCTCGACTTCCCGCTCGTACGCTATGTCCGGGATGTCGCCGATTCGAAGCGGATCAATACCATGAACGGGCCCGCGGTCATCGTGGCCGCCTCAGGGATGGCGGAGGCGGGCCGGATCCTGCACCATCTCGCCAACGGGATCGGGGACCACCGGAACTGCGTTCTCTTCGTCGGGTATCAGGCGGAGTCGACCCTGGGCCGCCGGATTCAGGAAGGCGTGAGCCCGATCAAGATCTACGGCGAGATGTTCGACGTCCGCGCCGAGATCCAGACGTTAGGCGGCTACTCGGCGCACGCCGACCGGACCGAGCTGCGCGACTGGGTTCGCCGAATCGGCGGGCCGATCAAACGGGCGTTCGTGGTCCACGGCGAGCCGGTCGCGGCGGCCGCGATGGCGGCGATTCTCGAGCAACAAGGCGTGGGACAGGTCATCGTCCCGGGGCTGGGCGAATCCTTCACGCTGTGAGCGGCGGATGACACGATGGGCGCTCCGGCTGCTCGGGGCTCTGACGCTCGCCTACCTCGGCGTGTTGGCCTGGGCCTGGTGGGAGAGCCGCCAGGACCAGCGCCAAGCAGCCGATGTGATCGTCGTGTTAGGCGCCGCGCAGTACAACGGCCATCCGTCTCCGGTGCTCCGGGCTCGGCTCGATCACGCCATCGACCTCTTCCGCGCTCACCTGGGCCCCCGCATCATCGTGACCGGCGGCATCGGGCTCGGGGACGCTGTGAGCGAAGCGTCGGTGAGCCACCGGTATCTGGTCGCGCACGGAGTGCCGGACTCGAGCGTCGTGGACCGGCCCGAGGGGCGCGATACCGAGGCCTCGATGATCGCGGTCAGCGACTGGGCCCGGCTCCGCGGGGTCGATGAAGTGCTCCTGGTGAGCGACGGATTTCATATGGCGCGCCTCAAGCTCGAGGCCCGCGCCGGCAACTTGGTCGCCTACACCTCGCCGACGCCCACGTCGCCGATCGTCCCCGGGAGCGGCAACGAGTGGAGGCAGCTCGCGCTCGAAGCGCTGAAGATCCCGGTCGCCTGGATTCGAACCTGGGCCCGCCGCCCACCCCCGAACACCGAAGCGCTGACTCCAAAGCCCTGAGGCCCGGCCACTCCCATGCTGCTTTCCACCAAGCTCCGCTACCACGGCCGCGTCTTCGACGTCCGCCGCGACCTGGTCCGCTTCCCTGACGGATCGGAAGGCACGCTGGACATGATCCGGCATCCCGGGGCCACGGCGATCCTGCCCTTCCTCGATGATCCCGGCGCCGGCGACCCGCGGGTGCTTCTGATCCGGCAGTTTCGTCACGCGGCGGACGATTTCATCTGGGAGGTTCCCGCCGGCACCCTCGGTCCGGGCGAGCCCCCCGAGCAGTGCGCCCGGCGCGAGCTGACGGAAGAGACGGGTTACTCCGCGAAGACCATCCGCCACCTCACCACGATCTTCACGACTCCCGGCTTCACGGACGAGAAGATTCACCTCTATCTGGCCACCGGGCTCGTTAGAGGCAAGCACCACCGCGAGGCCGACGAGTTCATCACGGTTCACAGCTTCCGCTGGTCGGAGATCGGGCAGATGATTCGGCGCGGCGAGATCCACGACGGCAAGACGCTCGCGACCCTGATGTACCTGCAGTGTTTCGGGCGCTGAGCCGCGGTCTCGTCTTATATTTCCCGGATGCCTCTCGTCCCGTTCGACACCGCCTTCAAAGCGATCCGGAAGGGCGACCTCCCCCGGGCGCTCTATCTCTATGGAGCTGAAGAGGTTCTCAAGGAAGAGCTGGTTGCTGAAGTCCTCAGCCGTGCGCTCGATCCCGCCCTGAAAGACTTCAACCTCGACCTTCGTTCCGCCACGGTGATGGACCCCGAAGAAGTCGAAACGCTCTGTTACACCTTGCCCATGATGTCGGACCGGCGCGTCGCGGTCGTTCGGGATGTCGAGGCGTGGAACAAGCGTACCAAGGCCAAAGCACAGGTGGTGAAGTATCTCACGGGCAAGCCGGCGCCCGAGACCGTGCTGATCCTGTGGCAAGGCGGCGCCGACCCCGACCCGGATCCCGAGCTCGTCCGCTGTACGACGGCGGTAGCGGCCGAGCCGCTGTCGCCGGAACGCGCCCGGAAATGGCTCCAGATGAAGGCCACCGAGCTGGGCCTCGAGTTGTCGCCTGAGGCTGCGATTCACCTGGCGCGAGTCACCGAGGGAAGCCTGGGCGCGATCCGAACCGAGCTCGCCAAGTTCAGCGGGCTCGTGCCCGACGGCGTCCTCTCCCTCGAGCAGGTGGGCCAGCTGCTCGGCATCCGGCACGGGGAGACTCAGTACGACTGGCGCGAGGCGGTCCTCGCGAACGAGCCGGCTCGGGCGGTCGCGATGCTCCCGTACGTCTTGAGCCAGTCCGGTGTGAGCGGCGTTTCGCTGGTGATTCTCCTCGGAACCGGTCTGGTCGGGTTGGGGCTCGCGCGGGCGCATTTCGATCGCGGCCTCCGCGGCTCTCAGCTCACCGCAGCCGTCAAGAGCTCCCTGATCCGCGCCCGACCTCCGCGGATGAGCTACGACGCCGCGGCGGCGGAGTGGAGCCGCCACGCGCCCGAGTGGACCGCGGCACGAGTCAGAGCCGCTCTCGAGGCCGCCCGGGCCGCCGACGAGCGCCTCAAGACGACTACGTTAGGCGACGAGCGGGCCATTCTCACCGACCTGGTCATGCAGATCTGTCTTCTCCGGCAACGCGCGGCATGATGACTCTACGACTTCGGCTCGTCTGCCTTTTGGCCGCGAGCCTCTATCCCTGCGGGCGGGCGGACGCTCAGAAGGATCCCCGGCTCCAGACCGTCGTCCGCCTCGCACAGGACGGTTACGCCGACTCGGCCCGGGCCACGCTCGGCCGCATCCTCGGCTCCATGCAGCCGGCCGATTCGGGCTATGCGGAGGCCCTCTACACGTCCGCTCTCGTAGCAGCATCCGATCAGGAGCGCCGCCTCAGCCTTCGCAAAGTGATCTTCGACTACGCCGGGTCTCCGTGGGCCGACGATGCGATTCTCATGTTGGCTCAACTCGAATACAGCGCCGCCAATCCGGCCGGAACAGTGCGTCAAGTCGAGCGGATCGTCACCGATTATCCCACAAGTCCCCTTATTCCGATCGCGACTTTTTGGGGGGCGCGCGCGGCATCCGACACCAAAGACCCGGCCCTGGCGTGCAAGTGGGCCACGTTGGGCCTCGAGACCGTGACCGACGCAGAGCTTCGTGGTCAGCTCGAGTTCCAGAAGCAGCGATGCCTCGGTCTTCAAACACAGCTCGCTGATTCCGCTCGACGGGTCGCGGTGGCGCCGCCCGATACCGCGCGCCCAAAGCCGGTCGAGCGAAGTCCGGCCCCGGCACGCAAGGGGCCGGTCTATCGAGTCCAGATCGTGGCGGCCAAGACGAAGCCGCAGGCCGATGAAGCGGTCGCGTCGCTCCGCCGCATCGGTTACGACGCCGTGGTCACGAAGGAAGGCGGATTCCTCAAGGTCCGGGCCGGAGCATTCCCGACCCAAGCCCAAGCCCAAGCCGCCCTCGTCAAGATTCGCGCGGCCCTCGGCGGCAAGCCTTTTATCGCGATCGAGAAGTAGTTGACGCCGCCCGCGCCGCCGCCCCCGTCGCCGCTGCTGCTGCAGTACCGCGAGATCAAGTCGCGTCACCGGGACGCGATTCTGTTTTTTCGGATGGGCGATTTCTACGAGATGTTCTATGACGACGCACAGCTCGCGTCTCGAATCCTCAACATCACTCTGACCGCGCGGAGTGACGGAGTCCCGCTCGCCGGCGTACCGGCGAAAGCAGCGACGGAGTATCTCCGCCAGCTCGTGGCGAGCGGGCATCGCGTCGCCATCTGTGAGCAGGTAGAGGACCCCAAGCTGGCCAAAGGAATCGTCCGGCGTGAGGTAGTCGAGACGATCACGCCGGGGGCACTGCTCGAAGAAGGATGGGTCGCCGGCAGCAGGAACAACTTTCTGGTGGCGATCAATCCTCGAGACGCCCATGTCGGCGTTGCGGCGATCGACCTTACAACCGGCGAGTTCGTGCTCGAGCTGTGCCCGGTCTCCCGCCTCCACGAAGCGCTCGGACGACTCGGCCCCGCGGAGATCGTGGCCCCGCTCGACGACAATTTCGCCCTCGATCCCGCTCTTCTCGTCACCCGGCGCGACCGCTGGGAGTTCGACGCCGAGCTCGCGAGTGAAGAGCTGTGCCGCCGCTTTGCGCTCGCGTCGCTCGACGGGCTTGGGATCAGCGCCGTCGACGGTCCCGCGGTCGGCGCGGCGGGCGGGCTGCTTCGGTACGTCACCGACCTGCAACCGGGCGGCCTTCCCCATCTCCATCGGCCCACCGTGCGGCGGCCGGACCGGTTCCTCTGGCTCGATGAGATGACTCGCCGGAACCTCGAGCTCGTCGAGCCGCTCAGAGCCGGCGTTCAAGGGGTCACGCTCCTCGAAGTCCTCGACCTGACGGCCACCCCAATGGGGGGCCGGCTCCTCCGCCAATGGGTGCTGTCGCCGCTGCGCGATGTGCCGGAGATTCACCGGCGGCTCGACGCCGTCGAGCTCGCGGTAGACCAGAGCATCGCGCGGGCCCGCGCCCGCGGGGCCCTCGATGGCGTGCGCGACCTCGAGCGCTTGGCGGGCCGGGCCGCGTCGGGGCGGGCAACCCCTCGTGAGATGGGCGCGCTCCGCGACTCGTTCCAGCGTCTTCCGTCGATCCGGGACGCGCTCGCAGCCTTCGCGCCGCCGGCCGATCACCCCTTTCACCATTTGCTCGACAACCTCGATCTGCTGGAAGACCTAACGACCGAGCTCGAGGCGGCGCTGGAAGAACGGCCCCCGCAAACGCTCAGCGACGGCGGCGTGATTCGGCCCGGCTACGACGCCGAGCTCGATGAAGCGCGGACGCTGCGGGACGGGGGCAAGCATCACATCGCCGCGATCCAGCAGCGGGAACGGGATCGGACCGGCATCACCTCCCTCAAAGTCGGCTACAACAAAGTCTTCGGGTACTTCATCGAGGTGACCAACGTCCACACCGCAAAGGTCCCGGCCGACTACGAGCGGCGCCAGACTCTTGCCTCTGCGGAACGCTACGTCACCGCTGAGCTCAAGGAGTATGAAGCGAAGGTGCTCGGTGCCGAAGAGCGGATGGCGGACCGGGAAGCGGACCTGTTCCAGGCGATTCGAAGTCAGGTCGGCGCGGCGATCGAACGAATTCAGCGGACCGCGCAGACGCTCGCCCGCCTCGACGTCTGGTGCGCGCTCGCGGAGGTCGCGGTCCGGAACCGTTACCGCCGGCCCGACGTTCACGGCGAGTTCGGGTTGCGGCTCGAGGGATCGCGGCATCCGGTGATCGAGCGGATGATGCCGCGCGAGGCGTTCATTCCGAACGACGTGGACTTCGAGCTTGCCAGCCGCCTTCAGCTCGTCACCGGGCCTAACATGGCCGGAAAGTCCACCATCCTCCGGCAGATCGGGCTGGTGGTGATCCTGGCGCAGATGGGTTCGTTCGTCCCCGCCGACGAGGCTTCGGTCGGTATCGTCGATCGCCTGTTTACCAGGGTCGGGGCGAGCGACAACCTCGCCCGCGGCCAGTCGACCTTCATGGTCGAGATGAGCGAGACGAGCGCGATCCTGCATAACGCGACCGGCCAGAGCCTCGTGCTCCTCGATGAGATCGGGCGAGGTACCTCCACCTACGACGGGGTCGCCATTGCCTGGGCGGTGAGCGAGCATCTTCACGACGTGGTCGGCTGCAAGACGATGTTCGCCACGCACTACCACGAGCTGATGCAGCTGCCCGAGCGGCTCGCTCACGCGAAGAATCTGAATGTCGCCGTCCGCGAGACCGGTGAGACGGTGGTCTTCCTGCATCGCCTCGAAGCCGGCGGCACCGATCGATCCTATGGAATTCATGTCGCGCAGCTCGCGGGGCTTCCGGATACCGTGGTGCTGCGCTCGAAGGAAGTACTCGGCACCCTCGAAGGCGAGCATCGAGTCGTCCCTGGACCGCCACCCACGAACGATCCCGGTCAGCTCACACTGTTCGCCACGGCCGCACCCGATCCGACCT
>JBDTOH010000123.1:0-12042 GCA_039933355.1 Gemmatimonadota bacterium
GTTGTATCCATAGAACCGCCACGAGCTGGTCGTCACCGTCACCTGGTTGAGGAGCAGATAGCCGCCGCCGATCACGAGGGCGAGCCCGCCGAAGAACTGCCCCGTGCCGCCCGGGGTGCCCCCCGGCCCGCGTTTCTCCGTCGCCGGAGTGGTCATGAGGTCTCGCTTTGGTTAGGGTCGAAGATACTCGCCGCGCCGGCTCCTAGAGTCCCAAGTGCTTGAGCACCTCGGGCGGCGGTCCATCCCATCGCGGCATCGGCACGTTCCCAATGTACCCCAAATCCTTCATTCCTTCCCGGGTCGTGTAAAAGCCGGTCGAGCTGAGGTCGCGAATGAGATCGAAGAATCGCGCGGCGGCGAGGAGCTCGGGCTTGGCCTTGGGTTGGTAGCAGATGTCGTCGGCGATCGCGGTCTGCTCGGGGGCGCCGAGGCCGGCGAACGCGCGGCCGAAGCGACGCTCGGATTCCGTGTTGAGCCAGGCCAGGCCGTCCCGGATCCGGGTCAGGCCCTCACGGGCCCACTCATAGGGCGCGCTGGCCCACTCGTTGATGTAGTCCGGCACACCGACCTGGCTCGCGCTCGGGCTCTTGTGGTCGGCGGGAATGATCAGGTCGCAGAGCGCCACAAGCGTGACCAGCTCTTCTGCCGAGAGCACTTTCTCCCACCAGATCTTCGGGTGGATGAGGTCGGGATCGGTCGGCGTCCCGCGCGGGCCTTCTGCCGGTAGCTGGACAACCTCAGGTTTCCGGCCCTCGACAAGGCGAGCGGTGCGGTCGAGGATTGGGAGCGCCAGCCCACCCAGCCCCGCGGCTTTGAGAACGTCTCGGCGGGTCGGGCCGCCGGTGTCCAGCTTCGAATTCGTGGTGTCCGTCATCGAGTCCCTCGTTTTGCGGCCCACCGTCAAATCGCTCCGCGCTTCATCTCCGCGACCACGTGATCACAAGTCCGCCAGGCCAGCGCGAGGATGCTGAGCGTAGGGTTCTTGTCGGCGTTCGAGACGAACGGTGCCCCGTCGGTGACGAAGAGGTTCTTCACGTCCCACGCCTGACACCACTGGTTGAGCACCGAGGTCTTGGGATTGCTTCCCATCCGTACAGTGCCTACTTCGTGAATGATCTCGCCGCCCTTGGCGATCACCTTGTTTCCGTCCGTTTCGAGATTGCCGACGACTTTGCCGCCCATCGCCTCGATGATCCGCGCGAAGGTCGTGACCATGTGACTGGCCTGTCTGATCTCGTGCTCGGACCACTTCCAGCTGAATCGAAGAACCGGGATGCCCCACTGATCGACGACTTCGGGATCGAGCTCACAGTAGCTGTGCTCGTTCGGAATCATCTCGCCGCGGCCGTCGAAGTACATGAACGTCCCGTAGTATCGGCGGGCCGCCTCTTTGAAGCGCTTCCCGTAGGCTCCGCCGGTGAATCTCTCGAGCCCGCCGAAGATGCCGGGGCCCGGCATCCGCCGACCGCCCCCAAACTCGACGTGGTAGCCGCGGGCAAAGTCGAGCTTGGCCGCCTTCTGCTCCTGGTAGAGCCACCACGGCATGTACATGTGGTCGTTCGACGCGCCCTCATCGTTATGCGGCGGCAGATTCTCGAGCGCGGGGATCTGGCCCGAGATGCCCGCGCCGACCGTATCCATCAGGTACTTGCCCACGATCCCCGAGGTGTTCGCGAGCCCGTTCGGGAACAGCGCCGACTTCGAGTTGAGCAGGATCCGCGCGGTCTCGCAGGCGCTCGCTGCCAGAACCACCACGCGGGCCCGCGCAAATTTGTCGGTCCGGGTCCGTTTGTCGATGAAGTGGACGCCGGTCGCTCGGCCGGTCTTGTCGATCGTCACCTCGCGCACCATCGCGTTGGTCACGATGTCCACGTTCCCGGTTGCGAGCGCCGGAGGAAGCAGCACGGTGGTCGACTGAAAGTTTGCTTTGATCGAGCAACCCCGTCCGCACTCGGTCGCCCAGAAGCACGCCTGGCGGGCCCGCATCGAATCGGCCAGGACGCGCTGGGCCAGCGGATTGCCCGGGTGAAGCTTCGCCGGCCATCGGGCGGCGTCCTGGCGGGTGGTCAAAATCGCGAGGTGGGCCGGGATCACGGGGATGCCGAGCGGCGTACAGTGCTTCCGGGTGAGCAGCTCGCTCGCGCGGGGCGCCGGCGGCGGCAGGAGGGTGCCGTTAGGCGAGCCCGGGGTGTTCTCGAGGCCTTCGCTCGATCCGTACACGCCCACGAGCGCTTCGGTCTTGTCGTAGTACGGCGCGAGGTCGTCGTAGCCGATCGGCCAATCGACCCCGAGGCCGTCGCGCGAATAGGGTTTGAAATCGTACGGTCCCATGCGGAGCGAGATCCGGCCCCAGTGGTTGGTGCGGCCGCCGAGCATTCGCGCGCGCCACCAAAGGAAGTCGCTGCCCGGCGCCGTCGTGTACGGTTCCCCCGGCACGTTCCACCCACCGTCTACGGTGGCGTCGTAAAAACCAAACGGCTTGTCCGAGGTTCCCCCGCTCCGAAGCGGCGCGTCTTTGGGAAGCTGGAACATCGGTGTCTCTCGGACCGGGTCATACCCGCGCCCGGCTTCGAGCACCAGCACCTTGAGACCGGCGACGGCAAGCTGATAGGCAGCCATACCGCCTCCGGCCCCCGAGCCTACGACGATGATGTCGTAGTTGGTTTGCGATCGCACGAGGGGAGCCACCACGGTGTAGGATGGTCCATTCTGGAGGCCAGGGCGGGGGAGGGCAAGGGGATGGGGGACCGGGAACTGCTCGAGCGCGCGAAGGCTAGGTGGCCACCCCGTCCCCGGTCCCCTTGCCCTCCCGGCGTTCCGGCTTCCTATTCAATCAATGTCCCCATCCGCCCATCCGCACCGCGTCCTCATCGAGGCGTGCGTCGACTCGGTCCGTTCCGCGCAGGCCGCACTCGAGGGAGGCGCCGACCGGCTCGAGCTCTGCAGTGGGCTGCTCGAGGCGGGCGTCACGCCGAGCTTGGGGTTGCTCGAAGCGATCCGAACGGCGGTGGCGCTGCCGGTGTTCGTGCTGATCCGCCCGCGCGGGGGTGATTTCCTTTACGATCCGCACGAGGTCGCAGCGATGATCCGGGACATTCAGCGGGCCAAGACGGCCGGCGCGGCCGGAGTGGTGCTCGGGGCGCTCACGGCCAAAGGGGAGGTGGACCGAAGCATCACGCAGCGCCTCATAGACGCAGCCCGGCCGTTGCCCGTCACGTTCCATCGGGCTTTCGATCTCACCCGCGACCCGGACGAAACCCTCGAGACGCTGATGGAAATGAGCGTCGATCGGGTGCTGACGTCAGGTCAAGCGCCCACCGCGTGGGACGGCCAAGCGCTGATCCGCGCGATGGTCGAGGCGGTCGATGGAACTCCGGTCATCCTGGCGGGTGGTGGCATCGCGGCGCCCCATGTCCGCGAGCTGGTCCGCGTGACCGGCGTCACCGAGATCCATCTCAGGGGAGCCACGGTCACGGCGAGCGAGATGATCTTCCGCCGGCCCGGCATTCCGTTGGGCAAACCGCCCGAGGGAGACACCTACATTCGGGCCGAGACCTCCGCGGACCGGGTTCGGCAGATCGTCGCCGCGCTGAACGGCTCGGGCGACGAACCTCGTTAGGCAGCCCCCGCCGCTCGGAGGAATCGATCGGCGAGCATCTCGGTCCGGTCGTCCTCGCGCTTGATCGCTTCGTCTCTGAGCCGGGTGATCTCTCCCACCAGGCGGGGATCTCCCCAGCGGTATCCGGTCGCCTCCTCCGCGCTGGCTGAGTCCCCGGCGTTGGCTCCGCTGAGCAGGGCTTGGGCCGCCGCGAGCGAGAACCCCGGGTCATCGACCGGCGGCAGCGGATAGCGCGGCGGCGGTGCGTCGGAGTCTTCCTTGACGAAAGCTCGGGACATCCGTCAGGCCTTTGCCTTGAGCTCGCGCGCGACTCGCTCACACTCGGCCATCACCCTGAGCAGGTTCCCGCTCCAGAGCTTCCCGATCTGCTCCTCGGTGTAGCCGCGCCGAACCAGCTCGAGCGTCACGTTGAACGTCTCGCTCGCATCGCTCCAGTCCTCGAGCCCGCCCCCGCCGTCGAAGTCGGAGCTGATGCCGACGTGATCGATGCCGATCAGCTTGACGGCGTAGTCGATGTGATTGACGAAGTCCTTGACCGTGGCTTTGGGCGGCGGCGGGAGCTTCTTGTCCAGCTCCGCCATCCGGCGCTGCAGCTCGGCCCGCTTCTCTTCGCGCAAACCCTGCATCCCACGCCCTTCGCCGCTCAAGCCCATCTCCTTGAGGAGCGCCGCGACCGCCTTTTTTCGCTCCGGCGATTCTTCCGTCGGGACTTTCACGAAGCCGCTGAACCCGACCATCTGCGCCACCCCCCCGTTCTTCCCGATCGCGCGGAGCTGCTCGTCGTCGAGGTTGCGGCTGTGGTTGGCGAGCGCGCGGACCGCCGAGTGCGACGCGATGACCGGCGCTTTCGTCAGCGCGATCGTCTGCATCATCGACTCCCTCGAAGGATGGGAGACGTCGACCATGATGCCGAGCCGGTTGATCTCGGCGATCGCTTTCTTGCCGAGGTCCGAGAGGCCGTGGTGCTTCCAGATCCCGTCTCGCTCCCCGGTGTTCGAGTCGGAGAACTGATTGTGGCCGTTATGCGCGAGCGACATGTAGCGCCCGCCGAGATCGTAGAACTTCTGGATGTTCCCGAGATCCTCGCCGATCGGGTACGCGTTCTCGACTCCGATGAGCGCGACCTTCCGGCCGCTCGCGTAGATCCGGGGAACGTCGGCGGCGGTGAGCGCGAGGCCGATTTTGTCGGGCGCAAGCTCTTCGGTCAGCCGGTGAACGGCCTTGAACTTGTCCATCGCGGCGGCATACGCCTTGGCGTAGCCGGCGGGGGTGAAGTCGCTCGACTGGCCGACGAACACGACGAAAAACGCCGCGTCGAGCCCTCCCTCGAACATCTTTGGAAGATTGACCTGGTTAGGCAGTCGCTGGGTGTAGTTCTTCTCGCGGGTGAAGTTGGCGGGATCGATATCGACGTGGGTATCGAGCGTGAGGACCCGCTCGTGGATCCCGCGCGCCCGCTGGACGAGCGCGCTGTCCTGGGCGGCGAGACCGGAATGGATCCCAGCCAGCAACCCCACGAGCAATGCCGGCGTCACGCGGGCGGCTCCGGGGGCGGTCACTTCGGAGCGGGCGTCGCAGGGCCGGCCTTGGCCCGCTTGCTCAGAACCGCCGCGAGCCCCGGGATGTAGTCGGCCCCGGCCTCGATCGCGACGCTCGATCCTTCGAAATCGTCGGTGAGCGGCTTCGCTCGGCCACCGAGACACTTAGCCAGGAATTGCTCACCAATCGCCCAGAATGAAAAGCTGTTGGCCGGCCGCTGGAGCCCGTGCCCCTCGTCCGGATAGACGGCGTACACGACCGGGACGCCCGCTTTTTTGATCTCAGCCACGACCGTGTCCGATTGGTATTTGGGAACCCTTGCGTCGTTGCTGCCCTGGCCGATCAGCACCGGGTGCTTGGTCTGGCTCGCGAAATTGATCGGCGAGCGCGACCGTAGGAGCTTGCGGCCTGCTTCGGTCCGAGGGTCGCCGACTACCTTGGACATCCGGTCCACGTTCCAGTGGGGCATGAATTTCTCGAGATTGGACGGCCCGACCAGATCGACCCCACAGGCAAACGCATCCGGGGTCATCGTCATCCCGACCAGCGTCGCATAGCCGCCGTAGCTCCCACCCAGGATCGCGACCCTGTCCTTGTCGATGATTCCCTGCTTCACCAGCCAATCTTTCTGCTCGAGGAGATCCTCGTGCATCTTGCCGCCCCATTCCAGGTTCTGCGCGTTCATGTATTTCTTGCCGAAGCCTGCGGATCCCCGATAGTTGACGTAGATGACGGCGTAGCCGCGATTCGCCAGCCAGTGGACGATCGGGCCGAAGCCCCATTGCGCCCGCTCGTCGCTCGGGCCGCCGTGGACCACCATGACGGCCGGCTGGGGGACGTTAGGCTTGCCGTCTCCGTCGGGATCGCTCCACGGCGGAAGGACGTAGTACGAGACGAGCGGCAGCCCGTCGCGCGAGGTGATCTCGAACGGGTGAAACTTGCTGAACTTGACCCCTTCCAGCTGCGGCGTACCGACGAACAGCTTCGTCGCCTTGCCGGTCGGGCGATCGTAGAGGTAGTAGGCGGTCGGTGCGTCGGAAAGCATGTACTCCACCACCCACTTTTCCTGATTGAGCGAGCGGCTCAGGATCTTCAGATCGCCGTCGGCCACCCGCTCGAGCCGGGCGAAATCCTCTTTGAGCGCCGAATCGAGGACGGTCCACTTCGTCCGCGTCCACATGGTCGCATACGCCTGGAGCCGGTACGTCGTCGGGTGGTAAAGCACCGCGGCGAGGTCCACCTTCGGATCCGACGCGATCGGGGTGCGCTCGCCGGTCTCCAAGTCGAGCGCGACGAGCGCGGCGGCGTCGCGTCCCTCGGTATCGTACATGTACAGGTGACTGTTGTTCTCGTCGAACGCCCACGCCCGCTGATAGACCGTGGCATTGAGCCCGGCCAGGTCCTCTTCGCCGATCTTCCAGATGATTTTCCAGCTTCCATCCGAAGCCAGCTTGTAGATGTCGTACGTTCCCGCGGGTGTGATACCGAGCCCGAACCGCGGCTTCAGGTTTCGATCCGGGAACACAGCCAGCATCCGGTCGTTCGCGAGGATCAGCTTCCGCTCGCCGGTCGCCACGTCGAGCCGGTAGATATCGGGAATGAACGGTGATCGATCCCTGACCGCGATGGCGGCCATCGTCGGATCAGCGTCGGAGAAGATTTGGAGCGCTACCGCCTTGCCGGGAATCGGCGTTAGGTTCTTCTCCACGCCGGTTGCGAGCTCGACGCCGTGAAGATTCCATTTCTCGTCGCCGTTGTTGTCTTCCGGAAAGATGATCCGCTTGCTGTCGGGGGACCATCGGTAGAGCACGTTTCCGCTGACGTCGAACGCCTGGAGGCCGCGGCCGGTCCGGTGGGTGAGCGCTCGGGCCGCGGCCAGCGAGTCGACCGGCGCAACGAACAGATTCATCGCGCCTTCGACCGGCTTGAGGTAGCTCACCCAGCGGCCGTCGGGGCTCACGGTCGGAGCGACATAGGTCGCGGGGGCCAAGAGCGTTTTGAGCGAGAAGAGCGAGTCCGGCTCGGCGGAGCGAGGCCGCTCGCCGCCGCACGAAGCCGTTAAGATCAGAACTGCGGTCAATCCGAAGCCGGGCGATCTCATTCAGTCCTCGACGTACGTCGTAGTCGGCGAGCGGCGCCGCCCCCGGAACCGTCGGACGATCCCCGTAACATTGCGTCGACGGACGGAAAACACCAAACCTGGTCGACCAAGGCCCCACGAGCTCTCATGAAGAAATCGACGACCCAGAAACCTGCTCGCCTCCGGCTCTACGAGTATGCCCTGGCCGGCGGCTGGAAGGTGCTCGCGGGACGCACCGAGGACGACAACGAAGAGCTGAGTCTCAAAGTCGCTCGGCCGAACGACTGGTGGTTCCACGTCCGAGGGACGTCCGGAAGCCATGTGGTGCTGCAGGGGCCGGAGGGAGAGGAGCCCGGCCGGCGGCGCCTCGAACAGGCAGCGGCGGTCGCCGCCTATCACAGCAAGGCCCGCGAGGCCGGCGTCGTTCCGGTCTCCTCCACGCGAGCCCGGCATGTCACCAAGCCCCGCGGCGCGAAGACGGGCACAGTGCAAATCCGCAAGGAGACCGTGATCAAGGTACGCCCCGGGATCCCGGCCGCCGAGCGAGGCGAGAAGGAGAGGACTCCTTAACATCGCGCCGCGAACGCGTAGATTCGGTACGCGGGCGTGCATTTGACCCGGAACCCAGGCTCGAAAAAAGACCTCGTGGAGAGATGCCAATGCTCAAACACCATCACTCGTTCGGTCGAGAGAGTATCACCGCCGGCTTGATCGGAGCCTCGGTAGTCGCGCTGTGGTTCTTGATTCTCGACGCCGTAAACGGGCAGCCGTTGTCGACGCCGAGCATTCTCGGTCAGGTGATCATCTTTGGTCAGCAGGCGCCCGTCGCCTACCCGCCGGTCTGGCCGGCCGTCGCGGCGTACACGGCGCTTCACATAGCGGGGTTCCTGCTGGTCGGAGCCGTTCTGACCAAGCTTTTCTTCCTGGCCGATCGGCATAACATCGCCCGGTTTGCGCTCCTCGTGTTCTTCCTGGCCTTCGAGCTTTTCTTCTACGGCGTGATCACCGCGTTCTTCCACGGCACCCAGGGCTATTTTCCTTTTTGGGCCGTGCTGGTTGCAAATACGTTGGCTGCGGGCGCCATGGGCTACTATTTGTTCCGAATCCACCCCGCGTTTCGGCGCGGGCTGGCGAGGGAGCCGTTGGGGAGCTGACGGACTCGGAAGTCGGCAGTCGGAAATCGGGAAATCAGTTGCGGATCGGGAGCGGGCCGTCGCCCATCCTCCGGCCCCCACTTCCGGCTTCCGACTTCCGACTTCCGATTTCCGGTTGGTGAGAATCCCTCCGCCTCACCTGCGTCACATACTATCGCCGGCTCGGCAGACCAACCCATTCGTTTTTCTCGGAGGTCCTCATGGCGGTACGCATTGGAGATATTGCGCCCGATTTCCGGGCTGACACCACCCAAGGCCCGCTCAGCTTTCACGAGTGGAAAGGCGACGGCTGGGCGATCCTGTTTTCCCATCCCAAGGATTTTACGCCCGTTTGCACCACCGAGCTCGGGGCGGTCGCCGCCCTCAAGCCGGAGTTCGAGCGGCGGAACACGAAGGTCATCGGCTTGAGCGTCGATCCCGTAGAGTCCCACCACCGGTGGGAGCGCGACATCGCTGACGTGACCGGCCACTCGGTGAACTTCCCGATGATCGGCGACCCGACCCGCGAGGTTGCGACGCTCTACGACATGATTCACCCTAACGCGAGCGACACCATGACGGTCCGGTCGGTCTTCATCATCGGCCCGGACAACAAGGTGAAGCTGATGATCACCTACCCGGCGAGCACCGGGCGGAACTTCAACGAAGTGCTGCGAGCCCTCGACTCAGTTCAGCTCACGGCCGGCCATTCGGTCGCAACGCCCGCGGACTGGTCGCCCGGCCAGGACGTGATCATCCTCACGTCGATCTCGGACGAGGACGCGAAGGTCAAGTTTCCCAAGGGATTCGTGGCGAAGAAGCCGTATCTGAGGGTGACGCCGCAGCCGGGGATGTAGGGGGAGGGCTTAGGGCTTAGGGGGCACTAATATACTTGACACACCCAATCTCGGATTGTAGATTGGGTGTATGATCAAAGCCTACGCTGCTCCCAAGACCTTGTCCGAAGCGATTCGGTACTTCGCGCACAAGGAGCACGCCTTCGCGTTCGTCGTCCAACTCCGGTGGCCGAACGGGGTCGCCTGCCCGCATTGTCAGTCCGACCAAGTCTCGTTCCTGAGCACTCGCCACATTTTCAAGTGCAAGGAGTGCCGGAAGCAGTTCTCGGTGAAGGTCGGAACGATCTTTGAGGATTCGGCGCTTGGGCTCGACAAGTGGCTCCCCGCCCTGTGGATGCTCGCCAACTGCAAGAACGGGATCAGCTCCTACGAGCTGCACCGCGCCTTGGGTGTGACCCAAAAGACCGCGTGGTTCATGCTCCACCGTATCCGGCTCGCCATGCAGACCAAGACCTTCCAGAAGTTCTCGGGGCATGTCGAGGCCGATGAGACTTTCGTTGGCGGCAAGTTGATGTTCATGCACCAGGGACGCCGGGCGCGGAATGCTCGCGGTCCCCAGCCGAACAAGACTCCGGTCATGGGCTTGCTCCAGCGGGGGCCGAAGGGCAAGAGCCGGGTGCATACCATCATGACCAAGAGCCTCAAGAAGCCGCAGATGCAGGCCCAGGTCCGCGAACACGTCGAACCCGGCTCCAACCTCTTTACCGATGCGTTCCTGTCTTACCGGGGCTTGGGGGCCGATTACATCCACGACGTGATCGACCATACCGTGAGCTACGCCGAAGGGCAGATCCACACCAACGGGCTTGAAAACTTCTGGTCGCTGCTCAAGCGTGGGATTAAGGGCACTTACACCAGCGTGGACCCGTTCCACCTGTTCCGCTACGTCTCCGAGCAGGTGTTCCGGTTCAACGAGCGGAGCGGGAACGATGGCGACCGCTTCCGCTCGGTCCTGGGGGACGTGGTGGGCAAGCGGTTGACCTACGCCGAATTGATCGGCGCAGACCTCAACCCAGCGACGACGTGAGTCTAAAAGCAAACCGCACCTCTTACGCGGGAAACGAAAGCGCAAATGACCGCACCTGCGGCCACACAACCCGTTGATTTCTATGGAACGTTTTGCGGTCCCATTGATGAGGGGTCCGCGTTCCGGCTCTGCCATTGGCTTGATTTGGCATCACAAAAACAGTCGCCATCGGTGCATCTCCTATTCCAATCGTCCGGCGGTAATGTCGGAGACGGGGTTTTTCTCTACAACTATTTCCGCTCACTGCCATTCAAACTGACGATCTATAACGCTGGGTCCGTTTCGTCCGTCGCTACCGTTGCTTTCCTCGGCGCACGTCATCGCCTAGTAAGCCACGCTGCGACGTTTATGCTGCACCAAACAATGTTTACTGGCCTGCCTGCCACGGCTCAACAACTTCAAGCCCGCGTTACCTCATTGGCCCTTGATGATCAAAGAACACTGTCGATCTTGCGACAACACTTGACCCTCGAACCGGCCCGCTGGGACGATCTCAACGGCAATGAGGTTTGGTTCTCGGCAGATGAGGCGGTGCGCATTGGGATGGCTGATGGCATCGCCGATTTTTCGCCGCCTGCGGGTACGCCGATTACAGACTTTAACTTTATTCAAAGTTGACCCCCAATGACTAAGACACCGCCGAACAAACCAGCATCGGAACCCGAATTGGCCGACCAAGCTCTTGAGCGCATGAAAGAACTAACCCGTCGAGTCATATCGGTGCCGAAAGACGAATTGCCAAAGGCTAAGCCAAAGATCCGGGGATGAACAACTACGACCCCGACGAGGAAGACCCAGATGAGTCCGTACGCCTGCTGCAAAGCATGTCCGAATCGTTGGGCAAACTTGAGCATCAGGCATCTGAGGTCCTTGCCGCAATCGCGAAACGCCAGGATCGAACGAATGAGTTGCTATCGACCCTCGTGAACTGGGCCACCACGAACAATCGGCAAATCGCGTACTTACTCTGGTTCGTTATTGCGGTGAGCATCGTTGGCACCATCGCTCTCATTCACTTTTGGTAGTTGCTCCTTACGAGCGTCGTGGAATCTGTGCCGCACGACACGTTATGGCGAGTTGGGGATAAGTCGCCTTGTGCCAAAGCCATCCCTTCGTTCCCTTCTCAATCATCGGATCAAGTGACGGACGCGGAAGGGACCGACCACCCGCCAGAGCAATGAGCCGGTTGCGAATCATCCATGAGACAAAATCGTTCAATTGAAAGGGCACAAACCACTGGCCTGACTTGTCTTTTTTTTCTCGGTGATTGAGGGTCACGCCGCATTGCCTCAGAAGTCCTATCGCTTCAAGAAGACCGCCATCGCCGGATTCATGCAAATGCAAATTCTGATCGCTGCCGTTGCGGTGCTTGGAGGGCCATTGGTCGCTCCAGCGCACTGAGACTGCAATACACAACGCCGTAGGGCGGCCAATGGCCTCAGTGAGCTCGTAGTCCTTGTTTGCTTGATCGTAGTCCTTCATAAGCATAACACTCGGAAGGACGCCGCAAATCTTGGTATGCACAACTCGAAATATGTCCTTGTAAAGTTTGTCCTTTGCCCCTGGAGCCTTGAGATGGGCGAATCCTGCTTCCCCGCGTTCGATTTCTCTCATATGGACATACGGAATCTTATGCCGCTTCAGCAGGGCCGGCCAAGCGCGTTCTATGAGTGCCCATTGGTGTATTGAACTGATTAGTCCCACCGTTACAATCGCGTCCTGTCCAGAATTGCCGCTGGTGTCATAGTAGGTGGAGAACGTGGCCATGTATCGCTTCCTAGGGTCAT
>JBDTOH010000124.1:0-12014 GCA_039933355.1 Gemmatimonadota bacterium
CGTGGACGTTGGAGCGCTTCGGGCACCAGCGGGTCGTGATCACGACATCGTTCGGGATGGAGGGCTGCGCGCTGGTCGATCTGTATGCGGCCCGGAGCGACCGTCTCACCGTCGTCTACGCGGACACCGGGTTCTTCTTTCCCGAGACGTACGCGCTCCGGGACCGGCTGGTCGAGCGCTATCCCCACGTGGAGTTCGTCAACCGCGGCACTTCGCTCACGCCGGAAGAGCAGGCGCTGCGCTACGGACCCGACCTGTGGCGGGGCGACCCCGATCGGTGCTGCCAGCTCCGTCGGGTCGAGCCGCTCCGGCGGGTGCTCGCCAACGCCGACGTGTGGATCACGGGTATTACCCGCTCTCAGGGCAAGGCTCGCTCGGACGCGCAGCTGATCGGGTGGGACTGGACGTTCGGCGTGCTCAAGATCAATCCGCTCGTGAGCTGGGATCGGACCCAGGTGTGGGACCATATCCAGCGGTACGACGTTCCCTCCAACCCGCTCCATGAGCGCGGCTATCCGACGATCGGCTGCACCCATTGCACGGTGCCGGTCGCCGGACTTCGGATCGGCGAATACAGCCGGTCCGGCCGGTGGGCCGGCACGGAGAAGACGGAATGCGGACTGCACCAGGCACCCGCCGACCCCAGCGCGAGATCCTAACGATGGCAACGAGAGATAAAACGGCCGAATCGGCCGTCGAGATTGTGAAGCGGTCGAGCCGGCAGCTCCGAGGGACGATCGAGGAGACGATCGGATCCGACGCGACCCATTTTGCCACGGGGGACCTGCAGCTCCTCAAGTTCCACGGCACCTACCAGCAAGACGACCGCGACCGACGACGAGGCCGCAGCGAGGGTGAAGAAAAGGCCTACTGGTTCATGCTCAGGGTCGCGCTGCCGGCGGGGCTCGCGACGGCGGCTCAATACCTCGCATTCGACGATCTGGCCGACCGTTATGCGAATGGGACGCTCCGAATCACGACCCGCCAGGGGCTCCAGTATCACGGCGTGCTCAAAGGCGACCTCAAGCCGACCATCGCGGCCATCAACCACGCGCTCGCGACGACGCTCTCGGCCTGCGGCGACGTGCAGCGGAACGTGATGGGTTGCCCCGCCGCGCTGGACGACCCGGCCCATGCCGCGGTCCGCGACGCCGCCCGCGCCATCGCCGAGGAGCTTCGGCCGGCGTCCCGGGCATACCACGAGATCTGGCTCGACGGCGAGCGGCAGATCTCGACCGAGGAGGAAGAACCGTTTTACGGTGAGACCTACCTTCCCCGGAAGTTCAAGACCGCGGTCGCGCTCGCGAGCGACAACTGCGTCGACATCTATTCGCACGACGTCGGGCTGGTCGCGATCACCGACGGCCCCGCGCTTCGGGCCTTCAACGTGCTGGTCGGCGGCGGGCTTGGCATGACCCACGGGAAGGGTGACACCATGGCGCGGCTGGCCGAGCCGTTAGGCTCCGTGGCGCCGGAAGACGCGGCCGGCGCGGTCAAGATCGTCGCGGCCATCTTCCGCGATCACGGCAACCGGGCCGACCGGCGGCACGCCCGCCTCAAGTATCTCATTCACGAGTGGGGCATCGAGCGATTCCGGGAGGAGTTTCGGGCTCGCGCGCTATTCCCGCTGAACCCGTCGATCGATCTTCCCTCGCTCCCGTGGCACGACCACCTCGGTCTCACGCCGGAGCGCGGTGGCCGGTGGTCGTACGGTGTGTACGTGCCGAGCGGTCGGGTGGCCGATGGAGAGCATCAGCGGTACCGGACCGCGCTCCGCGAGGCGGTCAGCCGATACAATCCCGGCGTTGTCTTCACCGCGCAGCAGAACGTCCTGCTCACGGGCCTAACGAAGCCCGACGCCGTGAAGGTCGAACGCCTGCTCGCCGCGCACGGCGTCACGCCCCCTCACGCTCTAGCTGCGGCCAGGCGGTTCTCGATGGCCTGCCCTGCCCTCCCGACCTGCGGCCTGGCGGTGGCCGAGTCGGAGCGCCTGCTCCCGGCGGTAGTGGATCAGTTCGAGGAGGCCCTCACCCGCCTCGGCGTTCGCGACGTTCCGATCACGATCCGGATGACCGGCTGCCCTAACGGCTGCGCGAGACCGTACACCGCGGACTTGGCGTTCGTGGGCCGGTCGCTCGGTCTCTACCACGTGTACGTCGGCGGCGGCTTGGCGGCGGACCGGCTCGCCGACCTCTACCGGGCCGATGTTCGGACCGACGCGCTCCTCGAGGCGGTCTATCCCTTGCTCGAGCGCTGGGCGAACGAGCGGACCATCGGCGAGGGGCTCGGCGACTTCTATCAGCGGCTCCGGGGCCGGGCCGAGCCGCGCCTGACACTCACCGGCAAGGAAGAGCCGACGGCCGGGTCGGTGGAGAAGGCGGAATGACGGCGATCGTCTTGGCGGCTCACGGAAGCGCGGACGGAAGCGCGTGCCGGATGGTCCGTCGGCTGGCAGGCCGGATCGCCGCGCGGACCGGCACGCCGGTCGTCGCCGCGTTTCACGTCGGCGAGCCGGGGTTCGACACGGTGCTCGACCGGCTCGACGCCGACCGGGTCGTCGTCGTGCCGCTGTTCACCAGCGCCGGGCACTTCGCAGAGTCGGTCCTCCCGGCCGGGCTCCGCCGGAATCGCCGGTTTGGGTCGCTCGACCTGACGATCACGGCACCGGTGGGAGTCGCAGCAGGAGTCTTCCCCGCGGTCGAGCGACGGCTCGAACGGCTCGTCCGTCGATACCGCCTAACGGCGACGCTGGCCCGAGTGATCGTCGTGGGCCACGGCACCCGCCGCCACGCGGGGAGCCGTGCGGCGGCCGAGACGCTGGCGGCAGGGATCCGGACGGCCGGTCGCTTTGCCCGCGTCGAGGCGGCCTTTCTCGACGACGATCCCTCGGTCGAAGCGGTGATCCAAAGACCGGCCGGGATCGACACCATCGTCGTGCCGTTCCTGGTGGGAGGGGGCAACCACGTGCTGACCGACCTACCCGGGCGACTCGGCCTGCCCGCCTGGGTCGGCGATCTACGCCCCCGAGTCGGCGACCTCGGCGGTCACAAGCTTCTCCTCGATCGACCGCTCGGCACCTATCCGGAAATCGAGAGCATGATCGTCAAGCTCGCCGCGGATTCCGGTATGATCCCGGCACCGCTCGGGAGCGTGCACCTCGTCGGGGCCGGACCCGGGGATCCCGGGCTCCTGACCGTTAGGGGATTGGCACTGCTCAGACGGGCGGATGTGGTCGTGCACGATCGACTGATCGGGCCGGCGATCCTTCGCCTGGTCCGGCCGAGCGCCGAGCTGATCGATCTGGGCAAGCGTCCCGGCCGGGCACCGGAGATCCAAGCGGCGATCAACACGGTTCTCGTCGACCGGGCTCGCGAGGGACTCACCGTCGTCAGGCTCAAGGGGGGCGATCCGTTCGTGTACGGCCGCGGCTTCGAAGAGCTCAAGGCGTGCCGCGGCGCCGGCGTGCCGTGCGAGGTAGTTCCCGGGATTACCAGCGCGATCGCCGTCCCGGCCGCTGCGGGAATTCCCATCACAGCACGGGGCGTTGGTGCGTCGGTCGGGATCGTGTCGGGGCAAGGATCGGAAGGTGAAGGGCTGACGACGGAGGTTGCCGCCGCGCTCTCCCGGCTCGATACGATCGTGGTTTTGATGAGCCGGAAGAGCCTCGGCGTCGTGATCGGCGCCTTGTTGGCCGCGGACCGCGATCCCAATACGCCGGCCGCTTGCATCCAGTCGGGTACGTTGCCCGAGCAACGGGTCTGCCACGCGACGCTGGGCACCTTGGTGGAGGCGGTCGACGCCGCCGGGCTCACGGCGCCGCTGGTCACCGTGATTGGCGACGTGGCAGCGTTAGGGCGCCTCGCGAGCGGCGAGACCCAATGGATCGCCGAGGAGGCCGTGACGTGCTGATCGCGCTCTCACTCGACGGGTCGGCCGCGGGCGTGGCGGAACGGGAGCGGTGGATCACCCTAACCGGCTCGGCCCGGCCGCGACCGAGCGGAAGGCTCACGGGGCTATTCCATCTGGTGACCTGCTACCGGGTCGAGCTGTACGGATGGCTCGAGCCCAGCTCCGATATCCCCGTTACAACGGCCGCCCGCGACCTCGCGCACCGCTGGTACGGTTCGTTAGCCGAGCAGTTCCTCGCCGCCTCGACGCTGCGTTACGGCGTCGGGGCCGGCCGCCACCTGCTGCGGGTGGCCGCGGGTCTCGAGTCACCGTCCGCGGGCGACCAACACTTGCTCGCGCAGGTCCGCCGGGCCCACGCCGAGGCCGCCGGGGAGAAGACGTTAGGCTCGGCGCTCGACCGGCTGCTCCAGACCGCGCTCCGAACCGGGCGCCGAGTCCGGCGCGAGTCGGCGTTCGGCGCGCGGGCGAGCTCGATCGTCGCGCTCGCATTGGATGCGATTGCGGCTCACCGTGGTCCGGGCGGCCCGGGCCGCTGCGTGGTGGTCGGCGCCGGGGTGATGGCGCGGGCAGCGGCGCGGGCGCTCGCGGGTGAACGACCCGATGATCTGGTCGTCGTAAACCGGAACCTCGAGCGGGCGCGCGGCGTCGCCGGCCCGATCGGCGGGCGAACTGCGCTCCTCCGCGCGCTCAGCACCGAGGTCGAACGGGCCGACGTAGTCGTCGTGGCGACAGGCTCAGCCGTCCCGCTGCTCACGCCGGAGCTGATCCGTCGGCGCGATGGAGGACACCCGACACTCATCGTCGATCTCGCGCTCCCCCGGAATGTCGATCCCCAGGTTGGCGAGATTCCCGGAGTCCGGCTGCTCAACCTCGACGATCTCGCCGGCGCGGCCTGCGGGTCGGAGCGCCTAACGGCAGACCGGGCCGGCGCAGAGGCCATTGTCGCCGACGAGGCCGCATCGTTCGACCGGTGGCTCGCCGAATCCGCCCGCCGCGCTGCGCTGGCTCCGGCTCGGACGGCGTTACTAGCGGCTCGGGAAAGGCCGTCAGGATTCCCCGGAGGCACCTGGCCTGCCGATCGGACAGCCCGGCGAGCCGCGACCCGACTCAAGCCGGCGAGGACGTTCCGCGCCGCGGCGGAAGCGCAATCGGCCCGATGACGGCCGAGCTCCGAATCGGCACGCGACGAAGCCCGCTCGCGCAGTGGCAAGCCGAGCAGGTCAGGTCACGGCTGGTCGCGGCCGGGATCGAGACCCGGGTTACGTTGATCGACTCGGAGGGAGATCTCAACCCGACCGTTCCGCTCTCACGGCTAGGCGAACCGGACCTATTCACGGGCCACGTCGATGCGGCTCTCCGCGACGGCCGGATTGACCTCGCGGTCCACTCGCTCAAGGACTTGCCACTGGAGCTGCCGGACGGCATTCGAGTCTCGGCGGTTGGTGAGCGGGAGGACCCGCGGGAAGCGCTCGTCGGACGGGGCAGTCTCCGGTGGGTCGACCTGCCCGAAGGCGCGACTGTGGCGACGAGCAGCACTCGCCGCCGAGCTCAGCTCCTCCATGCGCGACCGGATCTCGTGATCGACGACCTTCGGGGCGCCGTGGGCGCTCGAGTCGCTCAGCTCGAGGTGCGGCCCGAGTGGACCGCCCTCTTGCTCGCGGTCGCCGGCCTTGTCCGGCTCGGCCTCGAGCATCGAATCGGAGAGCGCCTTCCACCGGACCTGATCCTCCCGGCACCGGGCCAAGGAGCGATTGCCGTGACCACTCGGACCGAGGATTCGTCGACGGCGAAGCTGGTTGGGAGCGCGTACCACCACGTGCCGACGAACCTCGCGGTCGTTGCGGAGCTGGCGGCCGCTCGGGAGCTCGAAGCATCGTCGTCCGAAACCGCCGCGGCGCTCGGGACAGTGGAACGCGGGGAATCCGAGTGGCGCCTCACCCTGACCGTACGACTCATCCACCCTGACGGAGGGCGGATGAGGAGCCGCTCGATCACGCAACCGATCGCGTCGGTCTCGGACGCGGCAGCAGCGGGCCGATCGCTGGCAATCGCGCTCAGCCGCGAGACCAACGTCCAACTATCCGCGTCCGTCCGATGAGGCCGATCGTGCTGACTCATTCGGCCGGCGCGTTTCCCGGCCTGTCGGACGCGCTTCGATCCGCCGGCACTGCCGTTAGGCACGCTCCGCTGATCCGGTTCGCCCCGCCCGCGGACCAGTCCCGCCTCGACCGCGCGCTGGCCCGGCTCGCGGACTTCCGGGCGATCGCGCTCACCTCGCCGCGGGCGGCGACAGTCTTGCGCCGGCGGCTCGACCGCGAGCCGATCGGTGCGCCCCTCCCGCCGGTGTGGGTCGTGGGACCGGGCACGGAAGCCGCGTTAGGTGCGCCGGTGGCCGGCACCGGAGACGGGACGGCGGCGAGTCTGGCCGAGCGCCTGATTCGATCGGGGATGACCGGGCCGGTCCTGTTTCTATGTGGTGAACGGCGGCTCGATCTCGTCCCGACACTGCTTCGCGGCGCGGGAATCCGAGTGGACGAAGTCGTCGCCTACCGGACGCTCGTCGCGGCGCGGGAGGCCGTGCGGGCCGCCTGCGTTGATGCAAGCGCAATCGTCGTCGCGAGCCCGAGCGTCGCAGAGCTGTTGGCGACCGCGCTCCCGATCATCCTCCATCGCCCGCCGACCATCGCGCTCGGGCCGACCACCGCGGTCGCGCTCGCGAAGCTGGGGTTCACCGTTGGGGCGATTGCCGATATGCCAACGGAAGCCGGCCTCGTGCGGGCGGTCTTGAAGACCGTGAAGCCGGGAGGCGGCAGAGAGCTGGCAATGGTGGGAGAGAGTGGGACGTGATGCGGAAGGAAGGATCCAACTCGGGATCTCGCGCGCCGAGACCCGGGGGAGATAGATCGCTCGGTCACTATCGCTCCCGAGGGATGACATCCAGCTAGGACGCCTCGCGCGGACCATTGTGCGGGGGAAGCTTCGGGGCTGGCATCGTCACAGGGTTGAAGATGCAATCGAGCGCAGCCTCGCAGCCCACCGTCGTATCGTCTACCGATTTGGCCCTACGGAGTGACCCCGGCCGCCGTCTCTTTCGGCTCGAGATGATCGACGATGTACTTAGTCAGCAACGTCCTCAGATGGACCGACGTGTTCCCGCCTGAGATGCCGTGGTTCCGGTTTGGGTAAGACATGAGCGAGAACTGCTTATTCGCCTTGACCAGCGCGTTGATCAACGACTCCGAGTTCTGGTAGTGGACGTTGTCGTCGCCGGTGCCATGGACCAGGAGCAGATTCCCCTTCATCTGGTCCACATACGAGAGCGGCGACCCCTGGTCGTACCCGGCTTTGTTGTCCTGGGGGAGTCCGTTGTAGCGCTCAGTATAGATGTTGTCGTAGAACCGCCAGTGCGTCACCGGCGCGACAACCACGGCCGTCGAGTACACGTCGGGTGCCTGGAACAGCGCGTTCAAGCTCATGAACCCGCCGTAGCTCCACCCGAAGATGCCTAACCGCGCAGGATCGACCCAAGGCCTCCTTGCGAAGGTCTTTGCGGCCGCCGCCTGGTCGTGCGTCTCCACGACGCCGAGCCGGCCGTAGATGATCTTCCGCCAAGCGCGGCCCCGGGCACCGGTCCCCCTGTTGTCGACGCTCGCCACCACCACACCGCGCTGAGTGAGGCTCAAGAACCAGAGGTAGTCCGTCCTGCCCCAGGCGTCGAGCACGGTCTGGGACCCGGGGCCGCCGTACACGAAGAACAGCACGGGGTACTTCTTGGTGGAGTCGAAGGCAGGCGGTTTCATGACCCACGAGTTGAGCTTGATCCCGTCGCCGATGTCGACTTGCTCGAATCCGGCCGGCCCGCGCCGGAGCGCCGCGACCGCCTGTTTCAGTTTCGCGTTGGCCACCAGCGTGCGAACGGTCGTGTGCCTCGGCAGCGATACGAGATCGGTCACCGGCGGGTTACCGAAGCTCGAATAGGTGTGAAACGCCCACCCAACTCCTGGCGCGACATCGTAGCCGTGGGTCCCGGCAGCCGTCGCGGGAGACACGCGCTCGGCTTGCGTCTTCCCGTCGAGACGAACCCGGAACAGGTAGCGCTGGGTCGGGTTGTCGGGCGACGCGATATAGTAGACGTACCCCGACTTCTCGTCGACCGAGACCACGTCGAGCACGTCGAACCCGCCGGGTGTGAGCAGCCGGACACTCGATCCGTCTCGAGAGACGACATAGGCATGCCGCCATCCGTCGCGTTCGCTCACCCAGGTGAACGATCTCCCGGCGTTCAACCAGACCAGATTGTTGACGACTTCGACCCACGCGGAGTCCCGCTCGACCAGGATCGGTTTGACCGCGCCCGTCTTGGCATCGCCTAACAGGACGTCGAGCCGGTTCTGGAGCCGGTTGAGCCGCTGCACAATCACGTCGTCGCTCGAGGAGGCCCACTCCATCCGGGCGAGGTAGTTGTTCCGCGAATCGCCTTCGATCGCGAGCCAGCGGGTGGCGCCCCCGGTCGCCGCGACGATCCCGATCCGGGCGGCGGAGTTGGACTCTCCTGCCTTCGGATACTGAATCGGAGTCATGCTCGAGTAGAGCGAGTCGGTCGTGCGATAGAGGAGAAAGTCGCGAACCGAGTCGGCGTCGAGCTGCCAATAGGCAACGCGCGACCCGTCGGGACTCCACCGCCAGCCGTCGTGGAGCCCGAGCTCTTCCTCGTAGACCCAGTCGAAGTTGCCGTTGATGATGGTGCGGCTACCGTCGGCGGTGAGCCGGGTGATGGCCCCGGTGCCGAGATCCTCGACATAGAGGTCGTTCTCCCGAACGTAGCCGATTCGGCGGCCTGCGGGATCGAACTTGGCGTACATCAGGGTTGACGCCGCCGCGGTTCCACCCAGCTTCGTGAGCTTGCCGGTCGAACGGTCGAGGACCCAGTAGTCGCCCCGCGTGTTGAGGCGCCAAACCGGCTTCGTGTTGGTGAAGACGAGGAGCTTGGATTGGTCCGCCGACCAGGAATACCCATCGATTGCGAGCGGCGCCGAACCCCCCAAAGGCGTGAGCTGGGCGGCCGTAACCAGGATGGTCCGCGCTCCCGTCTGGGTATCGTATCGGACCAACTCCTGCCCTACCCCGCCGCCCGGCGGCTGTTCGAGCGTGGTGTACGCGCTGCCGTCGCCTAACCACCGAGCAGGCCCGAAGGCGTCCGGCCGGAAGTCGGCGCTCCCATAGATTCGCTCGACTGAGAGGAGGGAGGGATCGGGCTGCTGCGCAGCGGCGGGTGAAATGACCGCGAAGACCAGCAGGGCCCACGACGGCACGACGGCCACGCGGCAAGACGGCAGGTTAGGCCCGATCATATTGGTTGCTCCTGGACCTTGACTGAACGGAAAATGCCGGATCATCGCTCGCCTGGCCGTCTAGTCCAGCCGCCCCTTCAGAAACTGCCCCGTATAGCTCTTGGGGTTTGCCGCGACCGCCTCCGGCGTCCCCTGCACCACCACGCGTCCGCCTTTGGCACCGCCCTCCGGGCCGAGGTCGATGATCCAGTCGGCGGTCTTGATCACGTCCAAGTTGTGCTCGATCACCAGCACACTGTTGCCCTTGTCTACCAGGCGGTGGAGCACCTCGAGGAGAAGACGGACGTCCTCGAAATGGAGACCGGTGGTCGGCTCGTCGAGAATGTAGAGCGTGCGGCCGGTGTCGCGCTTGGCGAGCTCGGTGGCGAGCTTGACCCGCTGGGCCTCTCCCCCGGAGAGCGTGGTCGCCGCCTGACCGAGATGGAGATAGCCGAGTCCCACATCGTTCAAGAGCTCGAGCTTCTCCCGAATCCGGCCTTGACTCGAGAAGAAGTCCAGCGCGTCGGCCACGGTAAGCTCGAGAACGTCCGCGATGGTCCGGCCGCGATAGCGAACCTCGAGCGTCTCGCGGTTATATCGCCGTCCCTTACAGATCTCGCACGGCACGTAGACGTCCGGCAAGAAGTGCATCTCGATCTTCACGAGCCCGTCGCCTTCGCACGATTCGCACCGGCCGCCTTTGACGTTGAACGAGAACCGGCCCGGACCATAGCCCCGCATCTTCGCCTCGGGCAGCTGGGCGAAGAGCTCGCGGATCGGCGTGAACAGGCCGCTGTACGTGGCGGGGTTGGACCGCGGAGTCCGGCCGATCGGGCTCTGATCGATGTCGATCACCTTGTCGAGATGGTCGAGCCCTTCGATCCGCTGGTGAGCGCCGGGGACCACCTTGGCCCGGTAGAAGTGGCGGGCCAGCGACTGGTAGAGAATGTCGGTGACCAGGGTCGACTTCCCGGACCCCGAAACGCCGGTGACCGCGACGAACATGCCTAACGGAAACTCGACCGTGAGGTCGCGGAGGTTGTTGGCCTTGGCATTGACGACCCGGAGCACTCGCTTCTTGTCGAACGGCCGGCGGTACGACGGCAACGGAACCCGAAGCTCGCCCCGGAGATAGCGCGCCGTGAGCGAGTCGGGATGGCGGGCGACCTCTTCGACGGTCCCTTCCGCGACGACCTTGCCGCCGAACCGGCCCGCCCGGGGGCCAAGATCGATCAGGTGATCGGCGGCGCGGATCGTGTCCTCGTCGTGCTCGACCACGATCACGGTGTTGCCGAGGTCGCGGAGCTCACGCAGGGTGCGGAGCAGACGGACATTGTCGCGCTGGTGGAGGCCGATGCTCGGCTCGTCGAGGATGTAGAGCACTCCGACGAGCCGGGAGCCGATCTGGGTGGCCAACCGAATCCGCTGCGCCTCCCCGCCCGACAAGCTGCCCGCCGAGCGGCCGAGCGTGAGATACTCGAGACCCACGTCGCGGAGGAAGGTGAGCCGGTCCCGGATCTCCTTGAGCACCGGGCCGGCGATCTCCGGGTCGACGGCGCCCGCGACCCCGCGACCGATCGGGATCTGCTCGAAGAACGCGAGGGCGTCGTCCACCGAGCGGTCGACCGTGTCGCCGATGCTCTCGCCCGCGAGCCTAACGGCGAGGCTCTCGGGCCTGAGGCGCCGCCCGCCGCAGGCACGGCACGGCATCTCGATCATGAACTCGTCGAGACCGGCCCGGATCGAATCGCTCGCGGACTCGTGGTAACGCCGTTCCAGGTTCTTGACGACGCCTTCCCATTCGGTCTCATACTCGCCTTTGCTGCCCCGGGCGCTCTCGGTCTGGAACCGAAACGTTTTGCCGGTCACGCCATGGAGGATCATCTTCTTGACGGCGTCGCTGAGATCGCGCCACGGCGAGTTCAGGTCGAACTTGAAGGCCTTGGCGAGCGTCGGCAGCACGATTTTCCGGAGGTAGCCGCTCGGCTCACCCCACGGGAGCACGACACCCTCGAGAATCGAAATGCTCGGATCGCCGAGGATCAGCTCGGCGTTGACCTCCCGGCGGACGCCGAGGCCGTGACACTCGGGACAGACGCCGAAGGGCGAGTTGAACGAGAACTGCCGGGGCTCGAGCTCCGGAAGGGAGAGCCCGCAGGTCGGGCACGCATAACGCTCCGAGAACAGCACGTTCTCGGACGCATCGTCCGGCCGGGCTTTGCCCCCGCGCCAATCGTCCTTCCCGGCCCCGTGGTGGACCACTTCGACGACCCCGTCGGCCACCTTGAGCGCGGTCTCGATCGAGTCGTTGAGCCGGCTCCGGTCCGCGGCCCGAACCACCAATCGATCCACGACAACCGCGACGTCGTGGTTGTGACGGCGGCTGAGGGCGGGCACGTCGCTCAGGTCGTAAACCTCACCGTCGACCCGGACCCGGACGAAGCCCCGCTTCCTGAGCTCCTCGAACAGATCCTTGAACTCCCCTTTGCGGCCCCGAACGATCGGGCCGAGAACCTCGATGCGGGTTCCCTCCGGCCAGGCCATGACGGTGTCGGTGATCTGACTGGCGCTCTGCCGGCTCACCGGCGAGCCATCGTTAGGACAGTGGGGGACGCCGGCCCTGGCCCAGAGGAGCCGCATGTAGTCGTAGACCTCGGTCACCGTCCCGACGGTCGAGCGCGGGTTGTGGCCGGTGGACTTCTGCTGAATCGAGATCGCGGGGGAAAGGCCCTCGATGGCGTCGACGTCGGGCTTCTCCATCAAGCCGAGGAACTG
>JBDTOH010000125.1:0-12014 GCA_039933355.1 Gemmatimonadota bacterium
AGGTTGACGGCTTCGGCGTCGGCTTCGAATTCAATGTCCAGCGTCTGCGACGATCGGAGCACCACCGGGGAGGTCAGCTGGCTATAGCCGATAGCTGATGCCTGAATGACGTAGCGGCCGGGAATCAGGTTCTCGAACTGGAACCTCCCCTTCTCGTCGGTGACCGTGACCGCGTCCGCCCCGACCAGGGAGACTCGGGCCCCTTCGATTGGACGCCGTTCTTTGCTCCCCATCACGACGCCGCGAATGATGCCCTTCGGCGCCTGGGCTTCGATCGGGCCCGCCGACAAGCACCACCCAGCTGTGAGCAGCGCCACGATATCCCTATACCGGTTCATCATCCGGCACCTCCTCTTGTCCTAATGGCTCAAACCTCTTCGCGTCCACAGGGCAATAGCTCCGCCACAGCGGGCCTTGTCGTTGTTCAGCTCCGGCGGTGTCTCCGAAGGTCCGCGATAGATCTCGATCCCCGCGACATCGCTGGGTAGCATCCCATCGAGCACGGACTGCGTTGTCTGCACGTCGTCCATGAAGATCGCCGGTGGGCAGTTCGATGGATCCGTATTGAGGCGGATCTCGCAGCTGAACTCGCGGCAGGCGACTCGCACACCTGGGAGAAACCGGAGCAAGTCCATCATCCGCATCGGATTGCGCTGCCTGATGTCGTCTCGAGTGATGAACCGTCCTGACCCGTGGACCATCCGACGCTCGAACTTGGTGAGTTCCTTGATCAGCTGCGGCTGAGGCTCCCCCTCCACAAAAATGGTGGGCAGCAATTGGCCCAGTGTATCAGTCCGGAACTCGACATCCTTACGCTCGCCGTCGGCCAGCTCCAGGGTCGCCGACAGGGGGGCGTAGCCGATCAGCGACGCTTCGATGTGATGGGTACCGGGCTTGAGCTCCAGGAAAACAAATCGGCCGATCGAGTCGGTCTTGACCCATTTCCGGTTGGTGGCGAGAAAGACCCGGGCGCCAGGGATCGGTGCCTGGTCCTTGGTTGAGATCACGCGCCCAGTAATAGAGGCGCTCCCCTTCTGAGCGAAGGCCGGCGCCGTCCTGATCGAGAGAGCCGCTACGAGAAGCACTGCGAGGAAGCCAACTCTGCCGCGGTCTTGCATGCCACACCCCCCGTAGGGGCTAGAGGCGCCGGGCGGATTCGAACCGCCGAATGGAGGTTTTGCAGACCTCTGCCTTACCACTTGGCGACGGCGCCCAGAGGAGGCGGAAGGTGCCACCCGGCGAGAGGAACCGCAAGGGAGTCTACTCTAGGCCGGACGGCGTGGCTGGAGGAGGGGTTTCAGGGCTGCGAACCCGGCAGACCGGGGTCTCCGGGCGGGCGAAAAAACGTTCGGGTCTGGCGCCAACTTTCCACCGTCTTAGGTCATTCCGAAACCCGGACCCCGTTGACGAAGTACTTCGTGTCGCCGAAGCACTTGGTCGGAACACCGAGGTGCTCGCCATAGTGCAGTACCACGCGCTTACCGATCCCCTCGTTGACCTGTTTCGCCACGTCGGCGTCTCGAACCGTGAAAGACCAGATGGTCGGTGCGCCTCCCGGTATCGTGCTCATGGCGAGCTCGCCTTCCCACGTCTTACACAAGAAGCCCCGGCTCGAGAACTTCTGGAGGACGCCCGCCCGGTCGCCCTCAGAGTAGCTCCAAGTGAGCGTAGTAAAGGTGTAGATCGCGAACAGGAAGATCGGGATGATTACGATCGCGGCGACGATTGGTTTCCAGCCGCGAAGGCGGGTCCGCCACGTTCGCGACTTCGGCGGGGGCGGCGGCGGCTCATGTCCTACATCGGTCTCGGCCATGCGCAGAACCTACGCGCGCCCCCGAGCCAAGGCCAGTAGCCCGAAGCCTGTTCGGAGTCGGCTTCGATCCCTACTGCCCATCCAGTCGCCCGTTGAGCGAGAACGCGAACCCGCGCCCAATCACTAGTCGCCACCGGCTCCGCTCGATGTCGCTCCCCGCGAGCCGGGCGAAGTCGATCCTGGTCGTCTCCGGTCCGGTGGTCCGGGTGAGACCGAACCGGAGGCCGACCCCATAGTCGAAACCGGTCCGGCGCGGTGAGCCCGCGTACCAGGCCCCCCCGTAGTCCGTAAAGGCCGCCAGCGCGACGCCGGCATTGCGAAGAAACTCTTCCTTGATCTGGTACCGATACTCGGCGGACAGAAAGAATGCCCGATCGCCGGTGAAGGAGTGCTGGTCGAAGGCGCGCGGTCCAATGCCAAGGCCGAGGTCGAATTCCGCTCCCGGCTCCGGATGACGCTGCCAGCCCGCAGCCGCGTGGAAGACCGCGATCTGTCTCTTGGAAGGCAACAGCGCGAGCGTCCCGCCGACATGCACCGAGCCGGTGTCGACCCAGCCGGCGTCGGTGATCCGCGCGAGCGCCGCCGCGTTGAGTGTGATGAACCCGTGCGGGATCTCGAGGCCGACTCGGGCCGAGACGCTCGGCACGAAGCCGTCCTGCTGGTACCCGAAGGCGCGGGGCGTCAGGTTGACCCCCGCCTGCACAATCGTGCTCAGGTCCACATCCTCGTCGCGGGAGAATCCCTGGAACCCGCGACGCACCTGGAACCGGGCGCGCCGCCATTGGCCGTAAACTCCGACGACGCCGAACACCGAGCGGCCGATCGTGTCGAGCCGGGCTCGGCCCGCAAAATTCTCCCGCCGGATCTGTCCGAGCAGGCCGACGCGAAGGTAGCCATGGTCGTTTGCGAACAACGCTTTGCCCACGGTCGCGGTCACGTGGGCAAACCGCTGCTGCAGTGAGTCGCCCGCGGTCTTCGTATTGCCGTTGAAGAACCGGAGCACCCGGATATCGCGATCTTCCGCCGACACGTTCCAGGCCGACTGGGACTTGAGCGTGAAATACGGCTCGCCGATCGACCCGTAGATCGAGTGCCCATCGGATCGAAGCTGATACTGGGTCAGCACGCCGATCTTTTGACCGATCAGCCGCGGGCGCCGAAACAGCGCGGTATAGAGGTCGCGATCGGGCCGCTTGTCGTAGCGGAGCCGCACCTCAGACGCGGTGCCGGCGAGATTGACCTCGCCGAGCGCGATCGCATAGACCCGCTGGTTGCCGGCGCCGCTGAAGCGGGGCTCGACCCGCGTGCTCCACGCATCGCCGGTGCGGACCCTCAGTACCATGCCGGAGTCGGTCCGGACCGAGTCGATCTCCACCCGCCGAAAGACTCCCAACCCGCGGAGGTTTCGCGCGCTCTCAGCGACCCGGGCGGAGTCCCATCGCTCGCCCGGACGAAGGAGCACTTCGCGCCGAATCACCCACGCCCGGGTGGTCGCATGGAGCTTGTTGGCAAGGCGGAGCAGGAAATTGTTGGTCTCGTCAACGCCAAAGACGTTGGCCCGCTCGATCTCGATGGCTTTGATCACGGGAGGCGCGGAGTCGACCCGGGCGGCCTGAGCGGCGAGCACGGATGGAACGAGGCCGGTGAAGGCAAGAACAAGCCGGCGCAGACGAACCCCTCGCGTTCAGGACTCGGACTTAGAGGCCCGGAAGATTAAGAGCGTAGGTCACGAATCTGTCAGCCGAGGCTTTCGAGAATCTTCCAAAGCTCGACTGCGCTGAACTCTTGAAAGCGCTTGAGGAGGTCCGGCTCGGAGTATTCCATGAAGATCCAGCCCGTCGATCGCTGCCCGCCCACCGATACGAAATGAATCCGGCCCTTCGCCGGTCGTGCTGCTGCATCGACTTCGAAATACACCCGCCATGTCGCGCTGCTCCGGGTCAAATCACCGAGATGCCGAGCACCCGGCACATCGGGAAGGTCCGCGGGAGGCGATTGGCTCATCAGTGAAGCTCCATAACGTGTTGGTATGGTAGCGGTTGGGTTGCGAGACGGCAAGGCGGCAAGGCGGAAGATGGTAAGACGTAAGGTGAACGTCTCGTCCCCCACCTTGGCTGGGTCGGTGATCTTCGATCGACGTTGAGCTACCTGCCGCCTTGTCCGCCCTGCCGCCCTGCCGCCCTGCCGCCTTATCTTCCGCGCCAATGACTGCGACACCACAGCGCTGCTCCCAGTGCCAAACCGCCCTCACCGGCCCGTTTTGCAGCCAATGCGGTGCGGTAGCCGCGGGGTTGACCTGCACCCAGTGCCAGACCCAACTCGTGGCCGGGGTGCGTTATTGCCATCGGTGCGGCTCGTCCGTAAAGGCGGGCGGATCGAGCCCGCGGGAGCGTCGGGCCTGGGTCGCCGCGGCGATCGCCTGCGTCCTCGCACTCGCGGCAATCGGATATGAGGTTCTCAAGGCGAAGCCGCAGGCGGTGATCCCGAGCATGGCGAACGCCGGGAATGCCGAAGGAGCGGGTGCCCCGGAGGGACGGCCTCCGGACATCAGCCGGATGAGCCCGGACGAGCGGTTCGAGCGCCTCTACGATCGAGTGATGCGCGCGCTCTCGGCTCAGGACAGCGCGCAGGTGATTCAGTTCGCCCCCATGGCGATCGCCGCCTATGAGCAGCTGGGCCAGGCGAACCCGGATCAGCGGTACCACGCCGCAATGCTGCATCTGGCGGTCGGACAGACACCTGCGGCCGGGGCGCTGGCCGATTCGATCCTGGCCGAAGTGCCTAACCACTTGTTTGGGATCGTAATCAAGGGAGTGATCGCCGAGCAATCGAACGACGCCGCGGCGCTCAGTAAGGCGTACACCGACTTCCTGTCGCAGTATGACGCCGAGATGAAAGCGGCCCGACCCGAGTACCTGGATCACAAGCCGGTCCTCGACGATTTCCTCACCCGCGCCAAGGCAAACCGGAAGTGACCATGCAGACCATCCGCGTCGCGCACAGCCCGGATTCCGACGACGCGTTCATGTTCTACGCGCTCGCCGAGAACAAGCTCGACACCGGCAACCTGCGATATGTCCACGAGCTCTCCGACATCGAGAGCCTGAACCGCCGCGCGCTCGCCGCCGAGCTCGAGGTGACCGCGGTGTCAATCCACGCATACGCACACCTCGCGGACCGGTATGCCCTGCTCTCGAGCGGATGCTCGATGGGCGACGGCTATGGCCCCCGGCTCGTCTCGAAGAGTCCGACACCGTCCGACCCGCGCGAGGCCACGAGAGGAAAACGGATCGCGATCCCGGGCACTCTCACCACCGCCTACCTGGCGCTCAGGCTGTTTCAGCCGGAGTTCGAGCCGGTCGCGGTGCCCTTCGATCAGATCGACGATGCCGTGGCGTCGGGGCAGGTCGAATTGGGGCTTCTGATCCACGAAGGTCAGCTGACGTTCCAGGATCAGGGGTTCCACCTCTGGGCCGACATGGGTGCGTGGTGGCTCGATTCGACGGGTCTTCCGCTTCCGCTGGGTGGGAATGCGATCCGCCGGGACCTCGGGCCGATGGTCATGGCGCAGGTGGCCCGGGACCTCAAGGCCAGCATCGAGTACGCCCTCGCCAACCGCGGCTCGGCGCTCAGCCATGCCAAGCAATTCAACCGCGGCCTCACCGACGAGCGCACCGATACGTTCGTCGGGATGTACGTCAACCACTGGACCGTCGACTACGGCGCGCGGGGGCGGAAGGCGGTCCAGCTTCTGCTCGATCGCGGCTTCGAAGCGGGTGTGATCCCGAAGCGGGTGACGGTCGAGTTCGTCGGGTGAACGTACCGGCCGGGGCGCGCGTCCCTTGCCCCGGCCCCGTAAGTGGCCCAAATTCATCATCAAGCCTCTTGATTTGGGAGCCTCAAAAGATCGCGTGGACCCACTGAACGGAGCCGCGTCCCCCCCGCTCGCTACCGAGCCCCGAGGCCCGACGACCGTACTGGTCGTCGACGACGAAGAGCCGATCCGCAACGCACTCAAGCGGTTTCTGAGCCAGCAAGGCTACGATGTGCTGACCGCGGCCACCGCGGCCGAAGCGATCGAGTCGCTCAACCGCCACAAGGTGGCGTGTGTGCTCCTCGACGTGCGGCTTCCCGATGCCAGCGGCGTGGACACCGTCCCCAAGGTCATGGAGCTCGAGCCTAACGCCGCGGTGCTGATGCTGACAGCCGTCAACGACGCCGCCAGCGCGGCCCTCTGCATGCAGCGGGGCGCGATGGACTACCTCACCAAGCCCGTTGACCTGACCGATCTCCATCGCGCGATCCAGCGGGCTCTCCGCCGTCGGGACACGATGATCGAGAGCCAGCAGATCAATCATTGGCTCAAGGAAGAGGTCGCTATTCGCACGGCCGAGCTCCGGATGGAGCGGGCCAATCTGGAGCGAATCTCGGTCGCGACGCTCGAAGCTCTCGTCAACGCCCTCGAAGCGAAGGATCCCTACCTCCGCGGCCACTCGGCCCGGGTGGCAGACATGGCTGCCATGGTCGCCGCCGAGCTTGGCCTCCCGGACGAAGACGTCGAGCTCGTCCGCACCGCCGGCCGCCTCCACGACATCGGCAAGATCGGGATTCGCGAGGAGATCCTGAACAAGCAGGGCCCCCTCACCGACGAAGAGTTCGAGCACGTCAAGAATCACACGGTGACCGGCTCCCAGATTCTCGCGCCGCTCGCCCACCTGCGGAGCATCATCGACATTGTCCGGAGCCATCACGAGCGGTGGGACGGCAAGGGCTACCCGGATCAGCTCTCGAGCGAGGGCATCCCGTTAGGCGCGCGCATCATCGGCGCGGTCGAAATCTACGACGCGCTGACGACGTCTCGGCCCTATCAGGAGAAAATGGTTCCCGAGCTCGCCATCGACCGGCTCCGTGACCTGGTCGGGACCGTCCTCGACCCTCAAGTCCACCGGGCGCTTCAGGCGGTGGTCGCGCGTCGTGAGGCGCTGATCTTTCTCGACGACGGACGTGGCTGACCCGGCCACGCTTCGAGTCCTCATCATCGACGACGATCCGATGATGGTCACGTTGGTGAGAAAGCTGCTCCTCGCCAACGGGTACCACCATATCAGCGAGGCGTCCAGCGCCGCGGACGCCTTGTCCAAGGCCGAGCTCGCCGACCTGATCCTCCTCGACTATCAGCTTCCCGATGCCAACGGGGTCGACCTGATCCCGCGGCTCCAGGCGCGCGCGAACCCGCCGTCGATCATCATGGTGACCGGTGAGGGCAACGAGACGCTCGCCGCGACCGCGCTCCGCGCCGGCGCCGCCGACTATCTCCCCAAAGACGGAACCCTCCGCGACCTCCTCCCCCAGATCGTGGAACGGGTTCGCCGGGACCGCTCACTCACCGAAGCTCGAGATGCCGTCGAGCAGGAGCTGATCCGAGCCGAGCGCCTCGCCGCGATCGGCGAGATGACGGTGACGCTGCACCACGAGATCAACAACCCGCTCATGAGCGCCTTCGCGGAGGTCGAGCTGTTGCTCGCGGCCGGCGGCCTCACCGCGGAGCAGCAAGAGGCGCTGGATTCGGTGAAGATCTCGCTGGCTCGGGTCCGCGACATTCTTCGCAAGGCCGGCGATCTCCGCCAGGCCCAGAGCACCGGTTACCTGACCGGTCTCCGGATGATCACCTTGAGTGGTGAGCACGCAACCGGCGTGACGATGCGAGGCAAGGCGCTGGTCTGGATTCCCGATGAGGAGATTGCCCGGGTCACGGCTCTACTGCTTCGGCATGCGGGCTTCAGCGTCGAGCGGGTGCAGTCGGCCCGAGAGATCTCCGTGGCCACCGCCCGGATTGGTGTCTCGCTGGTCGTCCTTTCGACCATTGGCGACACTGCGGTCCACGCCGCGCTGAACGGGTTCATCCCCATGCCCGCTCGTACCTACGCCGTCGTCGCGCTCGTCGCCGGCGATCCAGCCGGAGCCCTCGCTGCGGGAGCGGACCACGTCGTGCAGCTGCCCTTCGATCCTGCAACGCTGGCGGCGGAGTTGGTCGGGGCGGCGGAACGACGCCACGCTTTGGCGGACTCGGAGTGAAACGCCCGGATGGCACGCCTTCGTAGGGAACTGGTGAACCTTCCCGTCAAACTATGAGTGTTGCCGTCGCCGCCCGCCCTCGGCGCTTGTCCCGCCCGCAAATCGGTGCGCTCGTCTGGTCTTTCGTAGCCGCCGCGATCACCGCCCAGCAACTGGTCCTCCACTACCTCGATCAAAGTCGCACGTCAATCTGGGTTCCGCTTGCTTGGAAGCTGGTGTTCCTGGCCATATGGGCCGCGGCGACCCCCGCAATCCTCGCGTCGGCGGCTCGGTGGCCGGCCACAGGTCCACGTGCGACGCGACACCTGTTCCAGCACGCGGGCGCCGCAATCCTGTTCATCGCCGCAACGAATCTCGTTGTTCGACTGCCGATCTCCTGGGGCCTGCACGGGCCGGACGTCCGCGCGCTGGCTCACGGAGCGCTCGAGGGGATTGTCTACTACGGACCCTTCGCGCTGATCGTGTACAGTGTCATTCTGGTCGTTGGTGGCGCCTTCCGTCCGCCTGCTCCAAGACACCGCGCCGCTTCAACACCTGACCAGGCGATCGACCCGGTTCGAGCTCCTTCCCCGGCAGACACGTTTGCCCTTCGTGGGGCGGAGAACCTCCGGATCATTCCGGTCGCAGATATCGAGTGGATCGAGGCCGACGGCAACTACGTCAACGTTGCCGCCGGTGGAGAGATCCACCGGGCGCGCGAGCGGCTCAGCGACGTCGAGGCCCGCCTCGACCCGAGCCGGTTCATTCGAATCCACCGCTCCGCGATCGTCCCGATCGGAATGCTCCGCGCGGTGATCCCCGTCCGCTATGGCGACTGGGCTGTGGAGCTGGCGACGGGTCGCCGGCTCCGTGTGGCGAGAGGCCGACGGCTCGCGCTGCAGGCGGCGCTGGCATCGGTTACGGCCCCGACCTCCCGCCGGCCTCGACTCCTGCCCAACGAGTAGCCGGGTTCGGGCTTCGTTTCATCGGGTCCGTTTCGTCCTCAAGGCCGCTCCGCCGGCCGGTACTCGGCCGTCAGGTAAACCTGGCGCGGATCGTCGCCGGGAGCTCGCACGAACCCGGTTCCCGCAGCGCCACCGAAGGATTTGACCCAGGCTGCGGCCAGCCGCCAGTCGTCGAGACCGAGCACTTCGGTCACCTCGCCGGGGTCGATGCCCCAGCTGTCACGCCACCGAGGGGCCAGCCCCCATCGCTTGCCGGCCGCTGTCGCCACGACCATTCGCCCGTCGAAGATGGTTTCGCGGTGCCGAAGTCCGAGCAACCGATCCGGATTCTCCCATTGAATGCCGTTGAGCCCGCCCCGCTGGCCGGTCGCCGGATCGCGAGGCCACATGAGCGGGGGCAGCCCGGTCCATACCACCTTGCCGCCGCCGTCGAGATAGCGCCGCAAGAGCGACTTCTCGAACGGCTCCGAGACCGCGTCCGCCGGCAGGTTGTCCATCGCGAAGACCACGACGCTCGCGGCGTGGTCCTTGACGCGGGCCTCGAGAAAGCCGGTGAGCCCTCCGCCGCCTAACGGCTGATAGCCGCGTTCGGCCAGGAACCGCGCCAGGCTCGCCTCGCCCGGTTGCGCCTTGACCGGTCCGGTGGTATCGCTGAAGACCGCGCGGAGAACCGGTGTGTCGCCGGTGCGGATCGCGTAGATGCCACCGTCGCCGCTCCCGACCAGCACCAAGGTGCCCGCGGGCACCGGCGACGAGTGAACCGGGCCACCGATCGCAAACATCCAGCGCAGCGCTCCCGTCTGCCGGTCCAGCGCGAGGACCCGACCGCTTCCCTCCCCCACGATCACCAGAGACTCGGTCACCGCGGCCGAAGACCAGACGGTCCCCGTAGTCGGGGTTCGCCACAACTCCTTCCCGGTCGCGAGGTCGAGCGCGTTGATGTAGTGGGCATCGGAAGTACCCACGTAAACCACACCGCCCGCAACGGCGGGGGAAGCGTTGACCCACGAGATCTTGTAGTCGAACCGCCAGAGCTCCCTGCCCGTCTCGGTGGAGACGGCGTAGAGGAATCCGTCGCGAGCGCCAACCAGCACGGTATTCCCCGACACGACGGGCGAGCTTTGGATGGTCCGCCGGTCATAGCCGTATCGCCCGCTTTCGAGCTTGACGCCTTCGGTATCGAACCGCCATCGCACCGCACCGGTCGCCAGATCGAAACAATAGAGTCGCCCATCGGCCGAGCCGACATACACTCGCCCCTGAGCGACGGCGGGCGTCGATCTCACCCGCCCCGCGGTCGATGCGCTCCACCGCACGGCGCCGGTCCGGGCATCGAGCGCGTAGATCTTGCCATCGCCGGCGCCGACGATCGCGAGATTCTCGACCAGGACAGCCGATGCGGTCCAGACATCCCCGCTTTCGTGGCCCCAGGGAAACGGCAGCGCGGTGCCCGTCTTTGCCTTCCAGACCAGCCGGCCATCGGCGGATCGGACCGCATGGAAGCTGCCGTCCCGGGTGCCGATCACGACCCGGCCGCCACCGACGGCGGGCGACGACACAACCGGGCTGCCGAGGTCGACCTTCCAACGAACCGATCCCGTCGCCCGGTCGATCGCGTAGAGCCGGCCATCCGCGCTTCCGACCCAGACGGTGTCTCCTTGGACCGCCGGCGAGGAGACGACGCCGCCGTCGGTGTCGACGCGCCACTGGAGGCCGGTTACCTGAGAACCGATCGGCTGGTTGTAGACCGCTGCGTGCGCCGGATCCCCACGGAACATCGCGGAGTTGAGGCGGCCCGTCTGGCCCGACAAGTGACTTGGCGAGCAGGCCGCGAGGATGAGTGCTGCGACTGGAAGAGATTTGATTGGCATCCGCTGCCGGACGCGAGAGACGAATCAACTGTTTCACATAACACGCTGCGGCGCAATACGTTAGGGACGATATGCAGAACCGGCGGGGCGAAGTGCTACGAGGCAGACCGACCGGTGTGGCTCAGGCTCGAATCAGAACGAGCGGCAGGAATTCAATGCGCTTGCGGGCCCAACCTAGGAAGCGACAAATCGGGACCGTGCGCGGGCGTGAGCGGAGCCGGACCATCGGCATTCGACATGAGATGCCGGATTGAGTTGGCATAGTACTCGAGCAGCGGCCGCGCCTCCGGCAGCACGACGTAGTTCGGTCCGTCACGGAGCAGCCAGCGCCTCATTCGGAACGTCCGCCAGGCCCGGTCCCACACTTCGTCCGCGGTGAGCTCGCTTCGGACGATTTTTGCACTCAGCTCCGTCAGCTGATCGCGCAGATAGTCGAGCCGCTCCAAAAGGGCGTCGTGCGCAATGACGCTCGCATGGAATGAGACCAGGGCCAGCGCACCCAACGGAACCGGCGTCACCGGGATCACCGCCCCGACGCGATCCATGGCTGCCTGAGCCAGTCGCTGTACGTACGGAAGCCGGTCTGCCTTGGGGAGATCGAGCACACCGGATGGCTGGGTGATGAGCCAGCTCCGAACCGACAGCGGTGTGCCAAAGTTCACCGCCGCCCTGCCGTATCGCTTCAACTGACCGGTCAGGAGTCGGCCGAGATTCGCGCCGATGAAGCTCAGCACGCCGAGAAACTGCCCCAGCCGCGATGGTCTGGCCCCTCCGACGATCAGCTCCTTGGTCAGGCTCCGATCCTCGAAGACCCGGTCGTAATTGATCCCTACCGGAACCAGCCAGACGTCGCCATCGAAGTCGGGATCGGTGGTCGTTCGAACGATGTAGTCGAGCAGCCCGATCTTCGGCGGGCGGAGCGCGCCGTCACGGGTCAACCCTCCTTCGGGAAAGATCCCTTGAGTCACTCCATTCTTCGTGATGAGGTGGATGAAACGCTCGAGCACCGTATGGTAGAGCGGCTCGCGGAACCGTCGCCGGATGAAGTAGCTCCCGAAGCTCTTGAAGATGTACTCGAGCGGCCAAGTCCTCGCCCATTCCCCGACCGCGTAGCTGATGCTGACCACGCGGGCGAGCACGACCGTCACCAGTACGTAGTCCGCGTTGCTTCGGTGGTTCATCAGGTAGACCACTACGTCCCGCTTTGGAATCCGGCTGAGCGCCGCTTCGTCCTGATAGCCGACGGTCACTTTGTAGAAGAAACCGGTGAGGGCGCGCGAGACGTTGTAGCCGATCTTGTAGTACGAGAGA
>JBDTOH010000126.1:0-12012 GCA_039933355.1 Gemmatimonadota bacterium
CGTCTTACCGTCTTACCGTCTTACCGTCTTACCGTCTTACCGTCTTACCGCCTTACCGCCTTAGAATCGCCACCGCTCGCTCCACCCCTGCATCCCGTCCGGACTGCAGTCCCTCCGCCGTGAAGCTCAGGATCTCGACGTCGGCGGGGATTCCCGGGCCGTCATAGGTCTTGTCCCCGGTGACGAATCGTTCGTTAGGCAGCCAGAACCGCCAGCCATTCGGGAGCTGGCGGCCGAGCACGTCCGAAAACACGCCCTGGGTATGCTCGCCCACTCGGATCACCTTGGGCTTTCGAGGCATGAGCGCCTGGGTAATGGTCTCCGCCGCGCTCACGCTCTGGATTCCGATCAGCTCGGCCACCGGGCCTTTGAACCCCGGGCGCGCGCTCGGCTTTACCGTGCTGATCTGCGGGGCCGTCCATTTGGTCGGATCGGCCGGATCGTTCCGGGCCTGCTTGGAATAGGCGATGTACGCTTGGTCGGTGAGGCGCGCTGCGATCGCGAGCCCGTACGGATCTGCGCCCCCGCCGTTGATCCGGACGTCGATCACGAACCCTCGCCAGTGCCCGGCATCGGCGAAAACGGTGTCGAGTGCCGCTTCGAGCGCCGTGAGCCCGCTCTCGAAGCTGCCGTCCGGATGATATCGCCCGAAACCCCGGATCCGGAGGTAGCCGATGTCAGATCCCAGCATGCCGAACTCGAGCTGGCCTTGGCAGAACGGCTTGAGTGGACCGGCGAGGTGAGCGCCGACGAGAGCGAAGGCCTTGTCGCGGTTTGCCGGCTCGACCCACCCCGCCGTCCGCCGGCTCCCGCTGTAGCGTTGTGCGATCTTCTCGGCGGAAATGCCGGTGTGGGCATCGTGGAAGGGAGTGATCATCCCCTCGAAGATCTGGAACAGCTGGTCCGGCGTGGTACTGTCCGTGACTTTGGCGCGGTTGGCCGCGACGATCGCCGGCCAGTCCGCTCCCTTGAGCGCGAAGAACGGATAGTGTTCCGACCAGGTCGTCGCGAACACGTCAAAGTTGCTGTGGGGTGTGTTAGGTGCGTCGTGATCGCAGACGGCCGGCTTGCGATCGACCCTGCGCACGATCATGTCCGACGCGGCGCCGTTCGCGTGAATCCGGCCTTGGTTCGGCCCGCTACCCCGCAGCACCAGAAATGTGACCGGCGCATCCAGCAACCGAAACGCCCCCAGCGCGCCGGGCGGAGCCGGGACAACCTTCGCCGTGAACGACGGGAGGCACGAGAGCGTAGTCACCTGGAACGTTCGCATTGTGTCGTCGCGGATCTCGAACACGTTGCCGTATCCGTCGGAGACCCAGACGCCGGCGAGGGGAGAGGCGGTACTTTGAGAGACCAGCGGGGCCGGGATGCTGAGCAGCGCGCCGACGAGAAGCCGAGCGGAGATGGTCATAGTCGATCGGTTGAGGTGGGGGATTTACGATCGGCTGCCCGGTTGGATTTTAGGCTCGATCGGTGGCGCATTCCTCTTCCTCGTTCAACACTCGTTGGAGTGCTCTCAGCATGGTCTCGGCCGTGTACGGTTTAGGCACGAAGTGGCGCACACCTGCTTCGACGGCTTTGGCGACGGCTGCCTCGGACGCGAGGCCGCTCGAGCCGATGATTCTCACCGCCGGGTTCAATACCTTGAGTGCGACGATTGTCGCGGGACCATCCATTACCGGCATCGCCATGTCAGTCAGCACGATGGCGATTTCTTGCCGGTGCTCCGCGTACAGCGCCACCGCCTCCGCTCCGTTCGCCGCCAGGAGGACCCCGTAGCCGAAGCGCTCGAGCGTACCTTGCACGATTCTGCGAATGGCGTACTCGTCATCCACGACCAGGACCAGCTCCCCGCTGCCGCGGGGCGGATCCAGTTGCGCGAGGTGCGAATTGTCGGCAGCGGTTTCCGAAGTATTGGCGGGTAGATAGACTTTGAACGTAGTCCCCGCGCCCACCTCGCTGGAGAGATCGATGAAACCGCCGTGGCTCTTCACGATCGCCAGAGTGGTTGAGAGGCCGAGCCCGGTGCCCTTGCCGACTTCTTTGGTGGTGAAGAACGGCTCGAAGATCCGGTCGCGAATCTCCGGCGCGATGCCGGTGCCGGTGTCCACCACTTTCACCATCACATACGTGCCGGGGCGCGCGTCGATGTTGATCGCCGCGTAGGATCCGTCCAGCACGACGTTCTCCAACCCCACGGTGAGAATGCCGCCGTTCGGCATGGCGTCCCGGGCGTTGACGCAGAGATTGAGGAACACCTGGTGGATCTGGGTGGGATCGCCGGTGACGGTCCACAGATCGCGAGTCGATCTCAGGCGCACGTCGATGAACTTGGGGAACGTCTCGCGCATCACCTTGAGCAGATCGCGGATCAGGTGGAGCGGATTGACCGTGATCCGCTGTCCCTCGACGCCGCGCGCGAACGAGAGCACTTGCTGGACGAGCGCCGCACCGCGCCGGGCGCTGGCTTCCACCGTCGTCAAGAAACCGAGGCCCTCTTCGGTCGTCACCATCTCTTTGAGGGTCTCGACGGACAGCAGAATCGGCGTGAGCACGTTGTTGAGGTCGTGGGCGATGCCCCCCGCGAGCGTGCCGACGCTCTCCATTCGCCGAGCTCGGAGAAACTGGCGCTCGAGGTCCTTGCGCTCGGTGAGGTCGAGCACGAACGACACGCCCTCCTCCGGGTTGTCCTCGAACGCCGCGGAACCGATGAGGACGGCCACGCGCGATCCGTCCTTCCGAATGAATTCCTTCTCGTACGGAGGGCAGACTCCGGTGGCGGCAAGCACCTCCGCGGCATGCCGGTCGGCTTCGATGAACTCCGGAGGCGTGGTACTCGCCGCGCCGATCCGCCCGGCGTCCAGATCCTCGCGGGTATAGCGCACCATCCGGAGGAAGGCATCGTTGGCCCCGGTGATGCAGCCGTTTGTATTCCAGAATATCACGCCCTGCGCGTTGGAATCCACGAGCCGGCGGAAGCGTGCCTCGATCCGCTTCCGCTCGGCGATGTCGCGGATCATGCCTAACAGCCTTCCGTCCGGCATCACGCTGGCGGTCACCTCTGCCGCGAACACCGAACCGTCCTTGCGGCGGAACCGCCATTCTCGGTGGTAGTCGGCCTTCGCCTTTATCTCCTTCAGCGCCGGTCCAATGTTCTGGACCTCCGCCGGGGCAACGATGTCCGACGCGTTGAGACCGATCAGCTCGTTGTGGGTATACCCAAGCATCCGGCACATGCTCGGATTGGCGTCGACGTAATAGCTCGCGGAGTCGGCGATGACGATGCCGTCCCCGGCGCAGTCGAACAGCGTGCGGTACCGGGCCTCGCTTGCGCTGAGGGCCTCGGTCGCCAGCTTGCGCTCGGTGATGTCCTGCATCGCGCCGATCATCCGCACGGCCTTGCCCTCGGCGGTGCGGATGATCGAGCCCCGATCGAGAATCTGCGCAAAGGTTCCATCCCGCCGCTGGAAGCGGTACTCGTCCGACCAGGTGCTGGCGCCATGATCGATCGCGTGATGAATGCCGCGCTTCACGCGGTCCACCTCGTCGGGATGAATGAACGTGATCCAGGATTCAATGCTCGGATCGGTTGCCGCTGGAGCATGGCCGAACAATGAATGGTAGCCTTCGTTCCACGACAGGGCGTTCGTGCCGAGGTTCCAGTCCCACACCGCGTCGTTGGTGGCGCGCGCGACCAGCAGGAACCGTTCGTTGCTGGCGCCCAGCTCGCGGGTCTTTCGGTGTAGCTCGAGCTGCGCGATCACCTGTCGGCTGAGCACCCGCAACGCGTCTTGCTGAATCAGGGTCAACTCCCGCGGCACCCGGTCGAGAACGCAGAGCGTGCCAAGGGCGTGACCTGCCGCGGTCACGAGCGGTACGCCGGCGTAGAAGCGAATCTGCGGATCGCCGGTGACCAGGGGATTGTCGATGAAGCGCTGGTCGTTCATCGTGTCCGGCACGATGAACAGGCCAGGTTCGAGAATCGCGTGTCCGCAAAAGGAGATATCACGCGATGTCTCGTCCGCGGACAAGCCCACCTTGGACTTGAACCATTGGCGGTGCTCGTCGATCAGCGAGATGAGCGCGATGGGTGCTTCGCAGATGTGGGCGGCGAGGAGGGTGAGATCGTCGAGCGCCTGGTCCGGCAAAGTGTCGAGCACCTCGTACTGCCGGAGTGCCTGAAGGCGCCCTGCCTCATCGGTCGGTTCGAGCGGTGGTTTCATAGCGACCTGCCCACAAACCTGCGCCGGTCGCGAGCAGAGAGCGCAATACGGTGCGCGCGGCCGTCGAATCTTAGGCGTGGCCCACCAAGGGCGCTAGGCGCTTGGTGGGCCGGGGTCCGAGAGGCTAGGACAGAACCAGGCCTGGAATGAACTTCCCCGCGAGCCGGAGGCCCGCGGGAATCAGCACCGGATACAGCCCGTCCACCGTCGACCACCCGAGGATATAGAAGAAGTTGTCCTTGAGCACGAAGAAGAAATGGGGGAATTCCCAGGTCCCGAATAATCGCTGCTCGGCGTACTTCACAATCAGACTGAAGACCACGAACATGATGTACTGTGCGAGCACCGACCGGCGGCCCCGGATCCCGAGATAGAGATAAGGAAACCCGATCCCGATCCAGAAAAACGTGTGGAGGAAGTTGTTGATCCAGGGCAGGAAGCTCATCACCCCGGCGCGATAGAGCAGATAGTTCGCCACCATTGCGACGATGAACCCGCTGATCCAGAGAAAGATGAAGGTCTTCTTCTCCGTGCTCGTGAGCTTGAGCCCATGCAGGCTGATGATCAGAAACAAGCCCGCGTAAAACAGCAGCAGCAGCAGGATCTTGGTCGGTGTAAACGGTTCCATCGGGGACCTCCTCTACTTGGTGAGTGCCCCAATCCGGGCGGCGGCGTACCGAGCCATGGCCATCACGGTCATCTGCGGATTCACCTGCAGGCTGCTGGGAAAGACGCTCGCGTCGGCGACGAACAGGTTGCTGTATCCGTGGACCCGGAAGTTGTCGTCCACTACGCCTTTGGCGGGATCGCGGCTGATCGCATTGCCCCCTTGTGGGTGGGCGCTCGCGAGCGAGATAAAGCGCGGGTCGCGCGCTTCCGTCAGCAGGGCCGGGAGCTCACCGAGATTGTTGACCGTGCCGTGATCCCACGTATTGATTATCATTCGCTTTGCTCCCGCCGCGAACACCAGCCGCCCCAGCCGGTCGATCGACTCGACCATCCGGGTCATGTCCGACGCCGAGGGCCGGGCATTGAAGCCGAGGTCGCCCGTCATCGGGTTCACGAATACATCGCTATCCCGGTCAGTCCCCACCACGAGGCCGTACGCCGCCATGTAGCCGGCTCGTCTCATGTTCCGGTAGTGGTCGTCGAACCAACCTCCCATCGAGAGCGCGAGCCCGACCGGCAAGCTGTACCAGGTCTCGATCAGGAATCGGTCCGCCACCCGATCGTTGACGTAGTGCCCCATCTGGATGCCGTCGTACGAATTCATCGGCTCGGGGAACTCGACCAGGACCGGAGCGACCATGTTGAAGGACAGCCCCTTGCCGACGGGCAGCCCGCGACCGATACCGCTGTTGAGCATGAGATAGCTCGACGCCAGCGCACCGGCGGCGAGCACGTAGGTCTTCGCCTTGATCGTGACCCACCGGCCGTCGCTGAGCTGTGCCTTCACATCCACCACCCGTTGCGGCTTCCCGCTGTGCGCCCGAATCGTCTTGACTTCGCAGTTGGCCAGGATCTTCACCTTGCTCCCGAACTTCTGCTGCGCGAGCGGCAGAGTGTGGACGAGCATCGAGAGCTTCTTGTCATACGGACAGCCGATGTTGCACTTCCCGCAGCCATAACAGCCGTCCGGCCCCTGCTTGATGTTCGCCTCGAACGCCTGGGGCGCCGTTAGGCCGATCTCCTGGCCGAGATGGGCGATGCCGGCGCTCAGCTTGGCCACACCGCCGTGAAACTGGAACGGCGGGATCGTGCTCCCGAGCCGCTCGACCTTCATGAAGTCGCGGATCCATTTCGTGGTGTTCGCGAGCTCGCCGCGGTCCACCCCGGAGTCGAAGGTCGCGTTCCAGTGATCGACCACTTTGGCCGGGGGCTCGAAGCAGATGGCGTTGTTGACCGTCGTCGATCCGCCGACGCAGCTGCCCTGGAGCACGCCAAAGCGGAAGTCGGACGCGACCTCCAGGAGCCCGCCGTCGTAGAGACTGCCGAGCTGCGTCAGCTCCTGCTCGGCGAAAGCGCGCGGCTCGACATATTTCCCGCGCTCGACCAGCAGCACTTCCTTCCCCTGCTCGGCCAAGCCATACGCGATGGTGGCCCCGCCCGCCCCGGTCCCGATCACCAGCACTTCCGTCTCGATCACCTCGCCGGTGATGTCCCACGGCTCTTGAACGTTGAGCGGGAGCGCCTCAGGATCGGGAATGTGGAGGCCCGCGTAGCGCGGGCGCCGGCTGAATGGTGTGTACCCGATCGACTCGAACGCCCGATCATCGCTGTAGTAGCCCAGCACGGCCAGCTGATGGGCCACTCGAGTAAACGCCTGCAGTATGGTCCGGATCGGGGACAGCAGCGCCGGCTTGCCCGCTTCTCGCTTGAATCGCCGCTTGATGTAGTCGGCCCGCGCCGAGGAGTTGATATCGGGAAGCGGCGGCCACAGCGCCAGCAGCGGGAAGTAGTGAATGATCGCGAGGGAGGTCTGAAACAGCGCGGTGCGCTCGGTCGCCATCGCCGCGAGGGCGCGGTCCACGTTTCGGGCCGCCTCGGCCGGAGGAACCTTGACGTCCGGCCCCTCGGTCATGACCTCGGACAGGGCGACCAGCGTGCGGTACTCGACCGGGCGGAGGAACTGGCATCCGAGACGGGCGCGCCAGGCCGCGAAGTACAGGGCGAGGAGCAGCCCGCCGAGCACGCCGTCGAGCACGATCGCTCCTGAGAGGATCTGCGTCATCGTCTGGGTCTGGCCGAGGATGACGAACGACCGGGCAAGAATGGCCGGATCGGCGGCCCACAGATAGATCAGCTGGGCGATACAGGATACGAAATGGACCGCAATCACCGGTCCGACCAGCGACATCCGGGGCCGGAGCGACTTGGCGACGTAGAAGCACACCATGGAGAGCGTGCTGACCTTGACGACCGAGTTGGTGACGAAGGGCAGCTCGCGGAAGAAGTCGGGTGCGATGCCGCTGAGCGGCCCGGCCTCGTAGATGATCGCTCCGCCGACGAACAGCACGCCGAGCCCGATGAGAACCCGGCGCAGCCATTGCTCGGCCGGTGTGAGGTAGTTGGCGACCGCGTCCCGATGAGGCGGCGGGGTCGGTGGCGGCAGCTCGTTCTTCGCCATCAGGTAGAGAATGCCTAACAGCGCGAAGATCACGCCGTCGAGAATCATGGCGCCGACCATCACCTTCCCGACCGGCTGGGGATCGCCGATGCCGGGGTTCACAACCCGGTCCGTGCCGGTGCCGGCGATGAGCAGGATCGCCATTGCCACCACGGAGATCACATGAGCGATGAGCACGATGACGACGAGGCCCCGACGCTCGCGGAGGTCCCCCCGGGCGTAGAGGCAGCAACTCAGCAAGATGCCGACCTTGACGACTGAATTGGAGACGAACGGCAGCTGCTGGAAGAAGTCCTTGTTGGGAAGCCACAGCGGCCCGATCTCATAGAGCACGGCCGCGGCGACGAACATCACCGTGAGGATTCCGAGCAGGATGCTGAGGGCGTTTGCCTTGGGGCCCTGCGCCGTCGCCGTGGTGTTTCCTGACATGCTGGATCCGCCTTTCCGCGCTCTACCTCGAGTCGTGCTTCCGATCGCTGGTGGTGCGCTCCGTTATCGCCGTCAGATCGCGGGCAGCCGGAGCGCGGCGTAGCGGGACAATGCCATGGTCGTGTACTGGATGTTGAGCGTGATGGGAGCGGGGAAGACGCTCGAATCGAAGACCCAGAGATTGTCGACGCCGTGGACCTTGAGGTCCGCGTTGACGACCCCGCGCGTCGGGTCGCGATGGATCACATTGCCGCCCTGCAAGTGCGCGCTCTGCACCCGGAAGAACGTCTGCGGTCCAACGCCCGTGTAATGGTCCTCGATCATCTTGCGATTCGCCGCGCGATTCTTCGAGATGGTCAGCACCTCGCCGGTGTAGCGGCTGTCGAACAGCTCCTTGGCGCCCGCGTCCGCCATAGCAATCGCGCAGAGCTTGAGCCCGAACGAGAGCCGGTCCCAGTCGGTCGGCTCGAGCTCGAAGCGGATCTGGGGCGCACCGCCCGTAATGTCGACGGATCCGTAGGCGTCGCTCGAGACCGTGGGAAACGCGACCGCCAGATTGTTGTAGCCGCGGGCGCGCCGCGCGTATTCGGTGCCCCACTGCGGGAGCATCATCCCGAACACGGTCGGCGGCGCGAAGGCGGTCTCGATGATGAGCCGCCGGTCCGGAATCTCGACGATATAGCCGATCTGAATCCCGGCGCCCCCGTCGAGCTTCTCGTCGAACACGCCCATGACCGGGCTGGCATAGTTGCAGCTGAACCGCTGTCCCACGAGGCGGCGCCGGCCGTCGGCTGAAATGAAACCGCTCCGGAGCAGGAGATCCATCGAGCCGAAGGCGCCCGCCGCGAGAATGACCTTGTCGGCGTACAGCTTCTGGGTTCCGTTCGGCCCCTTGATCTCCAGGTGGTCCACGGTCCGGCCGGCGCCGTTGGTCCCGAACACGATCTTCTCGACCGTGGCGTTAGGTACGAGGGCGATGTGCTTGTGGCGGCGCAGGGCCTCAGGGAGCAGGGTGATGTGCGCGGTTCGGTGCGCGTCGTACCGGCACCCGTTGTTGCATTGCCCGCATCCGATACAGTCCTTGAGGTTCGCCTTGAGCACCTCGGCCCGGGTGTAGTACTGGGGCAGGCCGGGGAACCCGTCGAATGCCCGCTGGGTCGACTTGGTGATCAGGTAGTCTTCCACCCGCGTGATGTTGAGCGGTCCCTCGAGCGCGTCGAAGCTCTTGCTCAGATCGTTCCAGTTGAGGTCCGCCCCCCGCTGGGTCCATCGCTCCCGCATGATGGTGCCCCACTCGTTGATCGGCCGGGGCGAGCCGCCGTTGTTGACGGTGGTTCCCCCGCCGACGCAGCGGCCTTGGATGAAGCCGATCCGATTGTTGGCGCAGGGCGTCGACCCGGCGCTGAAGAACAGCTGGGAGAACCCGTCCAGCGTATGCGTCGGGAAGCTCTCGTTGGTGCGGAGCTCGCCGGCTTCGAGGATCACGATCTGAACGTCCTGGAACTCGGGCCGCTCGGAAAGCGCGTGGGCCGTGGCGAGACCGCCCGCGCCCGAGCCGATGATGGCCACAGTCTTTTTCGGGAAGCGCTCCGGCAATTGCCCCACGGTGGAGGCCGCGTCGTGAAGCACCTGCCCCACGGGAGTGCGCTTCGGCGTGAGCTCGGGGCCGGACGGCGGGGTCACGACCTCGCCGTTCGACCGCCGGGGAAACGCCTTGGGCGTCGGCGAGTACCCGAGCACGCTCCAGAACTCGGGCAGCTCCGCGAACGCCCCACCGACCATCGACTTGACGGTCGCGAGAATCGCCTGACGGTCGATCAACAGGCCGGGCGGCGTATACGCGTACTTCGGAAACAGCTCGTGGAGGAACTTCCGGCGCCACGCGAGCGACTTGTGCCGGAAGCGCCACTTGGTGAAAAGGCCCGGCGGCATGACGAGCAGCGCCAGGTGAAAGTTGGTCCGAAGCCCCGCGGGCGCGGCGTCGAGAAATGTGTCGAGACGATCGATCGCCTTGGCGGCGAGAGGCAGCTCGTCGTCGGCGAGGCCGAGCACCGCCTCGGCGAACGCGACGAGAAACCGGCGCTCCATTGCCCAGATTGCCATAGGTTCTCCTCCCCGGGGAACTTCCTCCACCGTCCTGCGTGCTCGAGCCCGCCAGGCGGTTAGAACACACCGACCAGCTTGAGGACCGCCGCAAGAGCCGCCGCCATTCCAGTGACGAGGAACGGCGGCAGCAGCTTGTTCGTGAGCTTGTTCGCGCCCTTGGCCGTGCCTTTCACTTCGCCTAACACCCCATTCGTATTACCCAGGATCGGGGCGAGGCTGTCCCGCACGGTCTTGATCACCGGGCCGAGCGAGTCGATCACCCGCCGGGCGCTGAAGAAGGTCGTGTCCACCTGCCGGAGCGTCAGATTCACCGCAGCGACAGCTCGGGACACACCGACCTCGAGCGTGTCCATCTTGAGCCGCGCCAGGAGCGAGCGCGAGGTATCGGCGAGCGGCGCGGTGAGCGTTGCCAGGCGGCCGACGGTCGTATTGAGCTGTTCTCGGAGCGCGGGGTCGAGCACCAGCCGTCCGACCATCCCTTGCCCGTGGTCCTCTCGGCTCACCGCGTCCGCCCGGGCCAGGATCGTCTGGAGCTGACCTCCGACCTCGGCGATCTGGCTGAGGGAGCGATTGAGGTCGCTCACCACCCGCTCGAACCGCGTCGCCGGCTCCCGGCGGAGCGCGGCCGGCGCGTTGAGATAGGTGACCATGCTCTGAACGGTCCGTTCCAGGTCGAGCGCGGGCGTGGGCGCGATCACAGAATCGCTGCCCGTGACGAACGCCTGCCGTCCGAAGCTGGGCTCGAATCGGAGCGTCGCTTTCCCCAGGCCGAGGCCGCCGGGCAGACTGACGGAGCTGCGAGGCCCGAACAGGAACGCATCGCTGGTCGTATCAGGCAGCTGAGCCGCCTTGCGAACCTTGTCCGCGGCGAGGCGGAGCCTCACCCGGCTGTAGTCGGCGACGTCCTGCCATTCGAGCTGGACGGTCCCTGACGCGATGACGTCGCCGGTCTGGACGGGCGGGGTTTCCTGTCCGCCCCGGCCGCCGACCGTCTGGCCGTTCACGGTGAGCGCCGGGCCGGCGGGCTTCACCTCGGCCCGCCACCGGTTGGCCGCCTCCCGGCGGAGGAGGGTCTCACCGGCATCCGACCGGAGCGACACCAGGCCCGGCTCCCGCAGGCTGATCGTTAGGCCGTGCCCGTCCGCTCCCGCGACCTTCACGCTGTCGCTGAGAAACAGCGTGGCCACGTGAGTCACGGCCGGAACGACCGCCACCGTCGCGACGAGTTGCAGCCCGATCCTGGGTGGATCGATCCCGACGACCTCGCCCACGTGGGCGCCCTGGAACACCACGTCGGCCGTGTTGTCGATCTGCGGCACGCCGGGGAGATAGACCGAATAGATCGTCCCCTTCTTCCGCCCGAAGCCGCCGGTTAGCGCCCATACGGCGGCCCCCGCGCCAAGCACGAGCAGGATCAGCACGATAGCGCCGCCCACCAGATTCTTCTTGTTGTCGGCGGCGGGAACGTCTTCGCGAATCGGTGCGGTCATGAGAGTGGGCCTTCGAAAGCGAGCCAGAAAACGACCGAGATCGCGGTTGCCAGCAATGTGGACGTGGCGGTCGTCTCCCACACGGCGTTTTGAACGTCGTCGGTGCGCTCGGTCCCCCGAGCGGCGCGCTCCCGGGCGAGGATCCCGTAGGCCGAGCCCACGTACGCCACGAGGACGCCGAACAAGACGGACTTGCCGAGCCCGAACCACAGCGCCGCGCGGGTCGAGGCGAGCGCGAAGTACCAGCCCGGGCTCGCGTCGAGGAATCGGGACAGGTCGCCGAGGCTGAGGTAGCCGACGACGATGACGTAGGCCGCCAGGCTGTAGAAGACCGCGGAGGTGAGCGTCGCCGCGACCAAATGGGGCAGCACCCGGTCGGTCAGAACGGCCGGGCCGACCGGGCCGTCCTCGCTGCCTAACTCCGCCGCGATGCTCCCGCCCATGCGGCCGGCCACGAACAGCGCGAGGATCAGCGGCGCGACGTCGCGCACGATGGCGGTCAGAATCACGGAGGCAAACACCGGCTGGAGCGCGGACCCGACCGCGCGGGCCACCGCGCCCACACCGAAGCCGAGCGCGACGCCTATCGGCAGGATGACGAAGACGCCGCGGACGAACGTCCGCGAGGTCTGCG
>JBDTOH010000127.1:0-11992 GCA_039933355.1 Gemmatimonadota bacterium
GTGGCCGAACAGGTCGCTCTCGATCAGCTCCGTGGGAATGGCCGCGCAGTTGACCTCGACGAAGGCCGCGCCGCGGCGGGGCGATGCCTCGTGGATCGCGCGAGCCACCAGCTCCTTGCCGCTGCCGTTGTCACCCATGATCAGAACCCGGGCGTCCGTCGGGCCCACTCGGTCGATCAGCGCCTTGACCGTTTTGAGCGCGGCGCTGCGGCCCACCATCGCGTACCGGGTGTCCACCGCGCTCTTGAGTCGCTCGTTCTCACCCTTGAGGTCAGTCTGCGCCATCGCATTGCGAAGCGTGACCAGCAGCCGATCGGTATCGAGCGGCTTCTCGAGGAAATCAAAAGCACCCTGATGGGTCGCCTGCACCGCCGTGGCGATTGTGCTATGCCCGGAGATCATCACGACGGTCGCGGGCGGCGCGTACTCGCGGAGCCGGGTGAGGGTTTCGAGCCCGTCGAGGCCGGCCATCTTCACGTCGAGCAACACGACGTGAGGCCGGAGCTCCTCGTATACGGTCAGGCCTTCGCCACCGGAGCCTGCGAGGCCGACCTGCATCCCCTCGTACTCGAGCACCTGTTTGAGCGCGTCCCGGATGGCCGGCTCGTCGTCAATCACTAAAACCCGCGGGGTCATTTCCTCGTCCTCTTGCCGTAGAGCACAACACCGGACGACATCACTCTCAGTCCGGTGATCCATTCGTCAATCGGGAACGGCACCACATCAGTCTCGCCGGGGGCAACCAGGCCGACCGCGCGCTGCCACAGCGGCTTGGGCACCGGAATCCCCCTCACCTTCACCTGATCCACCTGCCACTCGGCCAGCCCGATCCGGCGCATGACAACCGGCCCGGCGGCTTCGACCGACTGCCGTCCGTTGAGCCACTCCCCGAGCGGGCCGACCACGGCACGGGGAAGCTTGGCGGCGTCGAGCCGGCCCTTGACCTTGAGCCGGCCGTCCCCGAAGCTCACTGTTAGGCTTTCCACCGCGGACCCGCTCCGCATCCGAACGAGCGGCTCGAAGAAGCTGGTCACTTCGGCGGCCGAGAGGATGACCGAGTCCACCTGACCGTGCTTGATCGAGTCGAGCCGGGCCTCGGCCCGCGACTCGGCCGCGATCGCCTCTTCGGGCCGTAGCTTCGGCGCGGGACCGCCGGAGTCCGCGGTGGTCCGGTGGATCCACCGGCGGATCTCGTCGCGATTCTCCCAGGCGACGTAACCCGCGATCACGAGCACCGCGAGCATGAAGAGCCGGGCCGGTATCGACAGGCAGCCTCTCATCGAAGCACGACTTCCCCGCGGGCCACGTAGGCTGGGCCCCCGGGCTTGAGCTCGCTCTCGTAGAGCACCACCCGGTCGGCGAGGAACGGAGTCCCGGGGCGGACCTGGCCGAGAACGTGCTCCCAGCCCCCGGGGAGCCGGTGCCCTTCGCGAACCCTGCCTAACGTAATGTGCGGATGAAACGGCCGCCCCTCGGGCGCGAAGCCGAGCTGCTCGGCCGCGCGCTCGATCCGGTCCTGCATCAGCTCGAGGTCGGGCCCGGCGTCCATATCGAGCCGGATCACCCGGGGATGCTCCCGGCCCGGGAAGACGCCGGCGCTCCCCGGCGTCATCGCGATCGGTTCCATTCCCTCGGTGGCAAAGTCGAGCATCTCCGCGATCGAATCGACTCGGTCCGTCGTCACCTCGCCGAAGAACTTGATGGTGACGTGAATCCCTTCGTTCCCGACCCAGCGCACCGGCCATTCCCGAGCCTTGAGATGGCGCAGCACGTCGGTGACCTCCCCGACGGCAATCGGCGGAAGCGGGACTCCGATGAACAGTCTCATGCGATATCAGTCAATCCGACAACGGGTAGGAGACTGCCGCGGCGATAGCCTCGTGGGTCCCGCTCGACGCGGGCAAAACGGAGCGATGCGAAATGTTGTTCGATCTCGGACCATCGGGCCTCGAGCCGGGCAGTCATCGATTGACCGACCTCGATCGTGGCCACGTCCCCGTGGTGGCGAACCCGAAGATCGCCCTCCACGCCGAGACCTCTCAAGAAGGCCTCGGCCTGTTCGACTTGAGTGAGCCGCTCGGGCGTGACCCTGAGCCCGTACCGGATTCGGCTCGAAAGACATGGAGAGGCGGGAGCGTTCCAGACCGGAAGCCCAAGCTCGCGCGCAAGATTCCGCACGTCCACCTTCCGCCACGCCAGCTCCGCCAAAGGCGAGCGAACGGCGTGGGCTTTCCCCGCCGCGAATCCCGGCCGGTGCTCGCCGAGGTCGTCAGCGTTGGTGCCGTCGATGACCGTGTCGAACCGCAGCTCGAGCGCCAGCGCGCCGAGCCGGCCCCACAGCTCGGTCTTGCAGAAGTAACAGCGATTGGTTGGGTTTGCGACGTATCGGGGGTCGTCGAGCTCTTGCGTATCGACCTCGAGCAACGGCATCCCGCGCTCTTCGGCGAGCGCCAGCGCCTGCCGATACTGAACGGCGGGATAGGAAGCGCTCCGTCCGATCACCGCGAGAAACCGATCCGGACCGAGAGACTCGGTTGCCAGGGCGCCCAGGACCGAGGAGTCGACCCCTCCAGAATAGCCCAGGAGCACACGCCCCAGCCCTCGAAGCAGCGCGGTCAGCTCAGCCCGGTCAGCCATGGTGGAAACGTAACGGTTCGGAAGCAGATTTGCGCTTCGCTCCTCGTCTTTTCAGATTCGTGCACACCATGAGCCAACCTCCGGATCCGTTCACGATTCCCCTCGACGAGCTGGTGTTCCGAGCGACCCGTTCCGGCGGCCCCGGCGGCCAGCACGTGAATACTTCATCGACCCGCGCTGAGATTCGCTGGAATGTCCTCGACAGTCGTGCCATCACCGAAGAGCAGCGAGCTCGGCTCCTCCGGAAGCTGGCGGCTCGGGTCGACGGCCGGGGATGGCTTCGCGTCGCGGACTCGGGCAGCCGGAGCCAGCTCCAAAATCGAGAGCGCGCCACCGAGCGATTGATCGCAACCGTTGCGCAAGCCCTGATCGAGCCCAAGCGCCGCAAGAAAACCAAGATCCCACGGGCCGCGAAAGCCAAGCGGCTCGCAGCGAAGCGGGAACGAGGCGCTATCAAGCAGCAGCGGAGACGTCCTGCCGACGATTAAGCGGATCCGCGACCGCGACTTGGGTGAGCGCGTGCTCTGGATCAAGGTGGTTTTCTGGGCGGTTGGGACCTGCCTGACCCTCGGCATCCTCGTCGCGTTCTACCTGAGCGAGGCCCGCGGACTCGGCGGCTGGGGTCTGCTCGGGGTTGGGATTCTTTCCGTACTGATCGGCATAGCCCTGGCGATCGCCACGATGGGCGTCTCGCATCTCGCCGGGCGCGGCTTCTCCCACACCGTCCTGGGCGGCGGCAACTTGGCCCCGCGAGCTTCGTTCTCCCAACAAGAGGCCCTCATCATCCGAGGACGCCACGCCGAGGCGGCCGCGATGTTTCAGGCGCATCTCGAGCAGCACCCTCGCGACTTCGAAGCGCAGCTCGCGCTCGGCGCGCTCTATGCCGGTCCATTCAAGGACCCACCCGCCGCGGAGCGGGCTTATCTCGCCATTCGATCTGCGAAGCCGGAGGAAGCAGTGAGCTATCGAGTCGGACAGGCGCTCATCGATCCCTATCAAGCGACCGGTGAGCGGGGGAAACATCTGGCGGAGCTGAGCCGTTTCGCCGAGCGGTATCGCGATACCACGGCCGGCCGCTTAGCCAAGCGAGCGTTGTTGGAGCTCAAACGCGATGAGCAATGAGTGGCGCTACTTCGGCACGCGCGAGGTTCTCGAGGCGCGGAGCTGGGCCGATCTGGGCGGAATCGCGGTCCACGAGAATCTGTTTCGGTTTCGCGGGCGGCGTACGGCGCATCTGCTCGCGCAATCAGAGCCGTTGCTGGTCGAGGCGGCGCTCTCGATCGGGTGCGCCGAACGATGGATTCAGCGCACCCGCACGGTTCACTTCGATCTGATCGAGACTCAGTTGGCGCGGGCGCTCCAGCGCTGCGGCGTCGACCCTGGGCGCCCGCCCCAACAATTCACTTCACCCTGAACGGAACCACGAGCCGGGTCGCGTCCCAGGAGAGCTGGAGGCGACCGCCGCTCTGGTCCGGCGCCACGCTGATCGTAAACCGCTCGACCGGCGCGGCGTCAATCCGCTCGACGTCAACATCCACGCGCGCGAGGTCCTGATCCGCATGGTAGTCAGTGCCCCACTGGCCGGTCTGCTTGTTGATGATGAGCTTGGTCCCGTGGGTCGTGGGCAGCGTCCACAACGTGTATTTCCCTGCGGGAATCACGACACCACCTAGCTCGAGGTCCTTGCTGGTCACGAGCTGCGTCGCCGCGTTCGCGCCGGTGCGCCAGACCTCGTCGTACGGGACGACCGCACCCCAGATCTGCCGGCCGCGCTTCGATGGCCTTCCGTAGTCCACGAGCAGGTCCGCGCCCGCGACCGCCGCGCGAACCGTGTCGCGAGGCGACAGCATGCCGGCCACCTGACCCGTGCGCTCCCGCGCCGCGAAACTCTCGGTGAGCTTCGCGACATCGAGATCCGAGAGGCGCTCCGCGAGGACCTTCTGCGTGGTCCGGCTACCGTTGACGCCGAGAATTCGTCCCGCCTTGTCGGTCCGGATCATGATAGGACTTCCGAAGAAGTCCACGGCGACCGAGTCGGTCCCGCGTCGGACCACCGACGAAGGGAAGAGCCGTGGCTGGCCGGGCGCATACCAGGACACTGCGAGGCTGTCCGAGCCGGCCTTCGCGGCGGCCTGGGTGGTCAGCTCCATAACGCCCCACGTGTTCGTGTAGAGCGGAAGGATTGGTCCCGCACCAGCCGCGATCTTCGTCGTGTCGGTGGTGGCTCCCCGTTTGACGACGGCCGTGACTCCACTCGCGCCGAAATCGGCGATCGCGTCCACCGGCGGCTGGCCGCCGGGGCCCGGCACGGCCGGCCGCGCGCGGACTTCGAGGCGGGAAACCTGACCGTCGGCGCCGAGAGTCACGACGTAGTCGACAATTCGCGTTCGGGGCACCGTTTGCACCGCCGTCCCTTCGAGACGATTACCGGTCCGCGTAAACCGCTCGAACGCAATGGTGTCGCGGCCGAGCTTGGTGACGAAGGCAGCGGTTTGGGCCGTGGCGGTCGAGCCGACGCAAACGGTCGCCGTGATCAGGGCGAGCGAGCACTTCATATGTTGACCTTTGATGGGGTAAGTAAGGCTTCTGAATCTACGGCAGACCAACGCCGATCGTTTCGGAACGTCCTTACCGCTTGGCCTTCGGGATGACCAGCTTCTCGGCTGTGTGGGTTTCGGAGAACCGGGCCACCTTCGTGGCGACGAGGCCGGCGCGTTTTCCGGCCGAGAAGATGTCGGTGTCTTTGATGCCCGCTTTGCCCTTGGGATGGACCACCCAGATGGCGCCGTTCGACTCGAGCGAGCTCACGAGCGCCGGGAGGCGATCGAGCTGCTCCAACCGGTCGATCCCTAACACGATCACGTTCGATCCCTTCCGCAGCCGGCTCGAGGAGTCCGTACCGATCGCCTCTACCTCTTTGGCGAAGGCGGCATCGAGCGGACCGAGAAGGGAGACCTTGAGGCCGGCCCTGAGATCCATTTTGGCGGTGCGGGATTTCGGCGACCGGATCTGCTCCGCCAGCTTCTCGGCCTTGGGTCCGAGGGAGAATGCGGCAGCACCGGCGCCGGTCGTGATCGACAAGACACCGTCACGGCTCTCAACGCGGGAAACCTCCTTGAGCGCGATCCGGAGACGAAACGAGTCTGCGCGGAAGAGAATCTCGTCCGTCTCGAGCTGGAACTTCCCTTCTCCCTGACCGGCCCAGGTGTTTGCCCGGCAGGTCGCTTCGTAGCCCATGGCGGCCTCAGGCGGACCCGGTCAGGAGCGGCGATCGACGATCTGTGGTCGCGACAAGCTCAGGCGACGCTCCAAATCTCGGCACAGGGTATCGATCCGGCCAGAGCCTCCACCCATCAAGTAGGCCACCGGCCGCCACATTGGGTTCCGGATGTCTCGCTCCTCGGTGATTTCGAGCCGGGCGCCTCCGGGCGTACGGTGGATCTCGTAGGTCCACCGAGGCCCGTCGGTTCCCCGACCGGCGACGCGGATGACCATGCGCTCAGGCGCGACGGCCTCGACCCGCTCCATCGCAACCTTGGTCCCGTGCCGCACTTCGAGCCAACGAACCACCCTGCCGTCGCCCGGAAGGCGTTCGAGCGCGCCGAGATCGCGGCGCCACGTGGGCATGCCGTCCAAGTCGGTGAGCACTCCCCAGAGCGTTTCCGGCGATTGCGACAGCTCGACGGTCTGGCGGGCGCTCAAGGTCGGCGACAGCGTTAGGCCGAAGCGATAGAGGGCGATGACGATGAGCGGCGGCGCGATCAGCAGAGACCAGCGAAGCCGTTCGAGCCGGCGGCGACGACGACGATCCATTTAGCGGCCTCGGGAACGTGACGGACGAAGTGAATCGGCGGGGGTGCCTGCCAGCCGGCGGGCGGCCCGGGCCAAGGTGACGAGTCCTTCCACACCGGCAGCGCGCTCGGCGGGCGTGAGCAGCTCGAGGAGCAGGCGGACCCGGCCGGGATCGAGCAGCGATTGCGTCCGGCGGATTCGCTCGCCGGCCGGCGTCAGTCGAAGCAGCACCCGCCGGCCGTCCTCGGAGTCGCGGTCCCGGCGAATCCAGCCGCCCCGCACCAGCCGCTCGAGCAGGAGCGACATCGTGGGAAGGGCGACGCCCATGAGGCCGGCGAGCTCGGTCACGGTGAGGTCGTTGCGCCGTTCGAGATGGGCCAGGACAGTTGCCTGGTGCGCGCTCACGGCCGGAGCCGCTCCGGGGTCGCGGACCTCGCGGCGGCGGCAGGCGTTATGGAGCAGCGGATAGGCCTCGAGAATGCGGGAGACGGGATCGGCGGGCACGGGACAAATGTATCGAATTACTTTTGTTTGTCAAATAAAACTAATTTCGGATCGCGGTCCGCTGACCTCCCCCAGAAACCCCGGCCGGAGCCCCGGAAACCGATCCGCCCTTGCCCCCGTCCGGATCGTAGGCCTATCGTTGATCTGGGAGCGCGACCATGCGATACCCGTTTGAAGTACCCACGACGCCACCTCTGTTCCCGTCCGGTCTTGGAGGCCTGATCAGCCTCCTGGTGCATTCGGCGTTGATCATCCCCGCGTTCCTCGCTTTCCACCGACCAATCGAGCGGACGGATCCGATCGAGCGGATGGTCATGTTTCTCGTTCCGCCCGACCAGGCTGAGCAGCGGCAAGCCGCCAGTCACGGGGTCGACTGGTCGGCCGTGGTGGGCACCGGGGGCGTGGTGACCGAACCACCGCACGAGCTGGTCGTGGAGCCGATTCCGACCGGACCGGCCGGCGGCGACTCTGCCACCAATGTCGAGGCGCTCGCTTCCTCCGAACCGATCGAAACCGCGCTGAGCGAGGTCGAGGTGGACTCGACGGTGGAGCGGGACCCGACCAGCGCGGCACCGATCTACCCTCCCCTGCTTCTGCAGCAGCAAATCGAAGGCAGCACTTTCGTCCACTACGTCGTCGACACCACCGGCCGGGTCGACAGCACCACCATCCGGGTCGTCAGGACCACTCACACCGACTTCGCGGACGCGGTCCGAGGGGCGCTCATGCTCATGCGGTTCCGGCCCGCGATTCACGGTGCGCACGCCGTCCGGCAGTGGGTGGAACAGAACTTCAGCTTCAGGATTCAAGCGGCCGCGCCGCCGCCCCCGGCGAACACGCGCGTCGACCGCTAAGTGCCGACTGTCGACCTGAACGCCGACCTCGGCGAAAGCTTCGGCCGGTATCGTTTAGGGAACGACGACGAGCTACTTCAGGTTGTGAGCTCCGCCAACGTCGCCTGCGGCTTCCACGCCGGCGACCCGATGATCATGCGGGAAACAGTCACGCTTGCGGTCAACCGCCGCGTCACGATCGGGGCCCACCCCGGCTATCCCGATCTCGTCGGGTTCGGTCGCCGTGAGCTTGCGCTCTCGAACGACGAGATCGAAGCCGCTGTCATCTATCAGGTCAGTGCACTCGCCGGTTTTTGCCGGGCCGCGGCCGGGTCGCTTCGGTACGTCAAGCCGCACGGCGCCTTGTACAATCGAGCCGCCCAGGACGCCGGCACGGCCCGCGCAATCGCCCGCGCGGTCAAGGCTGTCGACCCCAGTCTCATGCTGCTCGGTCTCGACGGCACCGTCATGATCACCGAGGCTGAAGCGGAAGGCCTCGACGCAGCGCGCGAGGCGTTCGTCGACCGCGCCTATCTCCCAAACGGTCAGCTCGTACCGCGGTCCACGCCCGGCGCCGTCCTCGACGACCTCGACGCGATCACCGACCGGGCCCTTCGAATGGTGACGGAGCGATTCGTGGTTGCGGTCGACGGCACCCGTCGGATCATTCGTGCCGACTCGCTCTGCGTCCACGGGGACGGACCTCACGCGGTCGAGATCGTACGCGCGGTCAGGCAGCGATTTCAGCGGGAAGGGGTCGCGATCGCGCCCTTCACCCGGTGACGCTCCTTCCCCGAATTGTTCCCCTGGGCGAAGAGGCCATCACCGTCGGCCTCGGAACGGTCACCACAGAAGCGGTGCACGAGAAGGTCCGCTCGCTCGCGCATTTGCTGGAGACGCGCGCGCTCGCCGGCGTCTTGGAGATCTGTCCGGCCTACACCACTGTCACGGTGCGGTTCGACCCGGATCTGACCGGCGTGGCGACGTTAGAGCCCATCATTCGCGCGATGTTGGAGGGCCCTCTCCCCTTCCCTGCCGAGCAATCCGGCGCAGCGCACGAGATACCCGTCCGCTACGACGGCGTCGATCTCGAGGTGGTCGCGGAACGAGCGGGCATGTCGCCGCGCGAAGTCGTCGAGCGCCACACCGCCCGCGAATACCGGGTCTATCTCATCGGCTTCGTCCCCGGTTTTCCCTACCTCGGCGACCTGGACACCGCGCTTGTGATGCCGCGACGGCCTCAGCCTCGCCCGCGAGTGCCCCCAGGCTCCGTTGCGATTGCCGGAGCCCAGACCGGCATCTACCCGTTCGCGACGCCCGGTGGGTGGCATCTCATCGGCTCGACGCCGGTTGTGCTGTTCGATCCGGCACGGAAGCGACCCAGCCTACTAGCTGCCGGGGACCGGGTCCGGTTTGTGGAGCGCAGTTGACCATCACGGTATCCAAGGCGCCGCCGTTCGCCACGATTCAGGACCTCGGTTGGTCCGTCGGCAGAGCCTGGGGCTTGCCGAGGGGCGGCGCGATGGACCGCGTGTCGCTCGTCCTGGCGAACCTCTTGGTCGGCAACGAGCCGGGTGCCGCAGCCATCGAGTGGGCCTTAGGCCCCGGCGAGCTGGAGTTCGCCGACGCCACGTACGTGGCGGTCGCCGGCGGAGCGGAAGTCGTCGTCGCGGGACGGGCCCGCAGAACCGAGGCGACTCTGCGAGTTCGCGCAGGCGACCGGGTTCGCGTAACACCGACGGCCGGAAGCCGGTTCGGGTACATCGCGATCCGGTCGGGGATCGACGTTCCTGCGCCTCTCGGATCGCGATCGACCTATCTGCCCGCCGGCATCGGTGGATTGTCGGGCCGCCGCCTCAAGCTGGGAGACGTTCTGAGCTTGGGCCCCGAGCCCGAAACGCCGCCGCCCGCCGAAGGAGTCAGCTTCGAACGGCCAGCCGCACTCAGGACCCACGACCAGCCGCCCTTTGGAATCCTTCCCGGGCCTCATCACGACCTATTCTCGCCCGCGGCGAAGGCGCAGCTTGCGCGAGGGACCTTTCGGCTGGCACCGACTTCGGACCGAATGGGAATTCGGCTCGAAGGCCCGCCGGTCGTCAGCACCGCGCCGGCAACTCTACCCTCGGAAGGGGTGTGCATCGGCTCGATGCAGATTCCGAGCGGCGGGATGCCGATCGTGGTTATGCCGGACGGACCGACGGTGGGCGGCTATCCACAAGCGGCCGTGGTGATCCGAGCGCATCTCAGCCGATTCGCTCAACAGCCGCCCGGAGCTAACCTGACGTTTCGATGGATGACGCTTGCCGAGGCCCGGCTCGCGGCGGATGAGGAGGCCCGCGCCTTGTCGATCGTGGGGCGAGCGCTGCGACGACCGCTCGCGTAGAATACGCGATGCTCCGACATCGGATCGCCCGTTCAGCTGCCCGGCGGCTGCTGGGCCTCGCCCTGGTGAGCTTGTCGTCTCTCCCGCTCGCCGGCCAGCGGGCCTTGGTATTCCAGACCGATTTTGGCCTCGCTGAAGGCAGCATCGCCGAGATGAAGGGGGTGGCCTATTCGGTCTCTCCATCGCTCCACATGTTCGACCTCACCCACCTGATCCCGCCTTACGACATCTGGGAGGCCGCGGTGCGGTTGCGCCAGGCCGCACCCTTCTGGCCACCGGGAACCGTGTTCGTCTCGATCGTCGATCCCGGCGTGGGGACTGCACGGAAATCCATCGTCGTCAAGGCGCGGAGTGGGCATTTCTTCGTCGGACCGGACAACGGGAGCTTTACCTTCATCGCCGAGCAGTTCGGCATCGAGTCGGTGCGAGAGATCGACGAGACGGTCAACCGGCTGCCGGGCTCGGAGCGATCTCACACCTTTCATGGGCGCGACATCTTCGGATATACGGGCGCTCGGCTCGCGGCCGGCGTGATCGAGTTCGACCAAGTGGGACCCGCGCTGGGCTCGTCCGTGGTGATGCTGCCTCACATGGCCCCGTCGTTGGCGGCCGGCCGGCTCACTGGCGCCGTTCTCACGGAAGATCAGCCGTACGGCAACGTGTGGACGAACATCCCCGCCCGAATGGTGGACAGCCTGGGCGTGAAGGTGGGCGACACGGTTGCCGTGGTGGTTCGGCACGGAGCCACTGTTGCTTTCCGCGGGCGAATTCCATTTGTGAAGAGCTTCGGCGCGGTCCGAAGGGGTCAACCGCTCGCATACCTTGATAGCATGCTCGACTTTGCACTGGCGCTCGACCAGGGAAGCTTCGCCGGCCGGTATCGGATCGGGCGGGGCAAGGACTGGGTAGTGGAGGTGCGATCGCTGACGCGGTAAGGGAGCAAAAGCCAGACAGCGCGACTCGCCGCGACTGTTAGGCCCTTTCAGGCATCACGCCCGAACGACACCGATCCAAAGCAACCCTCGAGTCACCCCGGCGCCATCCGGCGGCCGTCGCGCTGCATTGTGTCGACGAGTTGTGTTTGGGACGCGTGTCGGATTGACACTGAAGGATCCGCCGGCAGACCAGATCAGACCGGAACTCGTCCGGTTAGGCGGCGAGAACGCGTGGTATGGTGATTGCCGCATGCACGCACAGAATCCCAACGAGTTGCTGGAGGCGGGACATCATGTGGCGGTTTGTTGCATCTGGTCTGTTGGTTGCCGCCCTGACGGGCTGCGGCAGCACTGGGCCCACGACGGTTCGGCTCAACGAGGAGTTTGTGCTCGCGCCGGCCCAGTCGGTCGAGGTCGAGGGCACGGACCTTTCCGTAGCTTTCCGCCGGGTCCTCGAGGATACCCGTTGTCCCGTTGACGTCTTTTGCTCGGTGGCCGGCAACGGCAGCGTGGAGCTTCACCTCTTTGGGGCCGCGGACGACGACGACGTCGTGCTGAACACGGTAGCCTACCCGCAGAGCTGGACGGACGGTCAGTTCCAGATACGACTGATCGACCTCGAGCCGGTCCGAAAGGACGGGGAAGTAGTCAAGCCAGAAGACTATCGGGCGCGATTGGTCGTCTCCTTGAAACCGTAGGCATGCCCTAGTCGCCTCCCGGCCGCGCTCGACGCGGCCGCTCGCCCGTTAGGTAGGACGCCGGGCGCGCGCAGGCCGAGCGGGCGGGAATCCGAGGACCGCCGCAGCCCGGACGGCTTTACGCCCCTCAATTCCCTGCTACGTTGATTTCATGCCTCAGGCCGCCCCGGAGGATCGCCGCCTCGCTCGGCTGAGAGGGATCTGCCTCGC
>JBDTOH010000128.1:0-11921 GCA_039933355.1 Gemmatimonadota bacterium
GCTCCGGGCCAGCCGGTCAGAAGGCCGCTATCCAGGCCGCCAAGCTCGGCAAGCGCGTCGCCATCGTTGACCGCAAGGATGTCGTGGGCGGCGTCTGCGTCCATACCGGGACCATCCCCTCGAAGACCATGCGCGAGGCGATCCTCTACTTCAGCGGGTTTCGCCAGCGGATGTTTTACGGGAAGGATTTTGCCGTCAAAGACGTGGTCTCGATGGAAGATTTGGCGTTCCGAGTCCGGGCCGTGATGGCACGCGAGGTCGAGGTCATCCGAGCCCAGCTCAAGCGGAATCACGTCACGCTGCTATGCGGCGGCGCCCGTTTCGTCGGACCGAATACCGTCGTGGTCGATACCGGAACCGGCCTGCCGCCGGAGCGGCTCGAGGGCGATCACGTGCTGATCGCGTGTGGGACCCGGCCCGCGCACCACGCCGACATCCCGATCGACGGCGTGCACGTCCTCGACTCCGATCAGGTCCTTCAACTGAGTCAAATCCCGCGCGAGCTCATCGTGGTGGGCGGCGGCGTGGTCGGCCTCGAATACGCTTCGATGTTTTCGGCGCTCGGGGTCAAGGTGACCGTGGTCGAGAAGCGGCCGCTGCTTCTCGAGTTCGCGGACCAGGAGCTGGTCGAAGGTCTCTGCTACGTCATGCGCAATCAGGGCGCCATCTTTCGGCTCGGCGAGGCGGTCGAGGCCGTCGAGACCGATCCGCGCGGGCGGGTCGTTGCCCGGCTGGAGAGCGGGAAACAAGTCCGGGGCGACGTTCTGCTCTACACTGTCGGCCGCCAGACCAATGCCGACCTGTTAGGCCTCGATTCAATCGGGCTCGGCACCGATTCGCGCGGTCGGATCAAAGTGAACGAGCACGGCCAGACGGACATTCCGCACATCTACGCCGCCGGCGACGTGATCGGCTTCCCCGCCCTGGCCTCGACCTCGATGGAGCAGGGGCGCCGGGCGAGCTGTCACATGTTCGGCGTCACGGGCAACGGATCGCGGCCGGTCTTCCCCTACGGGATCTATACCGTGCCGGAGATTTCCATGGTCGGTGCGACCGAGCAGGAGCTGACGGCATCGAAGACGCCGTACGAGGTCGGTCAGGCTCGTTTCGTGGAGCTCGCCAAGGCCCAGATGATGGGTGTGGAGACCGGCCTGCTCAAGATCCTCTTCCACCGCGATACGCTGAAGATCCTCGGCGTCCACGCGTTCGGTGAAAACGCCGCGGAGATCATCCACATCGGCCAGGTCGCAATGGAGCTCCGCGGCACCATCGAATACTTCCGCGACGCCAGCTTCAACTACCCGACCCTCGCCGAAGCGTACAAGGTGGCGGGCCTCGACGGCTGTAACCGGCTCTGACCGGTCTCGACGAACCGGCTACCGTGGTTCAAGGTGTGAGCGGCGCACCATAGAGGGCCGCGACCTGCCTCGCGATCTCCCCCGGGCTGTTCTCCTTCGAGGACACGTTCGTCAGCACTACCACGGTGAGACGGTCGGTCAGGTTGCGGGTAATCTGGGTCAGAAAGCCCTGCCACGACCCCCCATGCGCCACGATCTTGCGGCCATTCTTCTCCGTCACCCCCCAGCCGAAACCGTACGGGTAGGTCGTGCCGTCATTGAGCCTTATTGGTGTCCACATCTGCTCGAGACTGGTCCGCTTGACGAGCTTCTCGGTGTACAGGGCCGCGTCCCATTTGGCGAGATCGAGCACGTTGAAGTAGAGCGCGCCATCCGCCGTCGTGTTGAGGGCCGGCGCAACCCACTCCTGATTCTTGAGCTCGCCGTTCTTGATCACATAACCCGCGGCCCGATTCGGGATGAGGTCCGATTCGCTGATGATCCGCGTGCTCGTCATGCCGAGAGGCTTGAAGATCCGCGCTTGAAGCACGTCACCGTAGAACTGACCCGTCACCCGATGGATCAGGACCCCGAGGGAGAGAAAGGCCAGGTTGCTGTACTTCCATTTCTCGCCGGGCGCGAAGAGAAGCGGAGTCCGGTACACCATCCTGAGGAGCTCGTCCTCGGTGTAGTCGCGGCGGAAGTCCATGCTGTCCGGATAGTCGCCGAGGCCGGAGGTATGGGAGAGCATGTGGCGGATGGTGATCGGCTTCCATGACGCGGGCGCCTCGGGGAAATACTTCGTGATGGGATCGCGGAGCGCGAGCTTCCCCTCCTCCACCAGCATCATCACCAGCGTGGCGGTGAACTGCTTGCCGACGGAACCGCTCTGAAAGATCGTCTCCGGCTTGACCGGGACGTTGTGCTCCACGTTGGCCATTCCGTATCCCTTCGCGAGCACGATCTTGCCGTCCCGCATCACCGCGAGCGCGAGGCCGGGGATGTACCGCTCCTCCATCACCTCCTGGATGTAGCGATCGACGGCGGCTTCGGGGGTCACCTGGGCCGCGAGTGAAGTCGTGAAGGTCACGCCAAACAACGCGGCATGCCAAACCCGGAACGTCATGGTCACCTCGGCGGCTTTCAGGGGGGCGCTGCGAGCAGCGGGAAAGCTAGTGCCGTGCCGCTCGTTTGCCCCGGACTACTCTTGATCCCTCGCGTTCGCCTGGGATGACAGTCTGTCAAGCATGCAACCCTGGAGCCCGCCTCCGTCACTCATCGCCAACCCTTCATGGAGCGCATCATGAGCCGGCTGAGCCTCGTCGCGGCCACTCTCCTCATCCCGTCGATCCTCCACGCGCAGGCAGCCGGTGCCGGGCGGCCGGGCCCGCGTCACCTGATGGCGCGAGACCAGGAGATCGCGCTGGCGCGGAGCGCGGCGCCGGCGGCCGTCACCGACGGAGCGCGAGTGCTCGTATGGACAGGTCAGAGCTACGACGTGGCCGACCCGGGAAAGACCGGCGTCGTCTGTCTGGTCAACCGCAGCTGGCCCGAATCTCTCGAGCCCGAGTGCTATGATGCCGAGGCGGCCCGCACCATCATGCCGATGGAGATTCGCCGGACTGAGCTGTACCACGCGGGAACACCCGCCGACAAGGTGGAAGCCGAGATCGCGTCGGGACTCCTCGACGGCCGCTACCGGCTCCCAATCCGGCCCGCCATGGCCTACATGATGTCGGCCGGCCAGCAGCTGGTCGGCGACGACGGCCAGAAGGTCGGCGCATGGAAGCCGCACCTGATGCTCTACGTACCGTATCTCACCAACGCGGAGATCGGAATGACGACCCCGGACATTCGAGCCGGGATGGTCGTCGACGAAGGAAAGCCGACAGCGAACCTCATGGTCGTTGTGCCGAGCTTCGTTCAGCCGAAAGCGCCCGGCCCGACCCGGTGAGCTCTCCTTCGGACGAGCGGGCCCTCGTGACGCGGGTTATCGAGCAGCGGGACGAAGCGGCCTTCCGAGCACTGTACCGGCTCCACACTCCCGCGCTCTATCGTCTCGCCCTTCGGCTCAGCGGCGGCAGCGGCGCGACCGCGGACGAAGCGGTTCACGACGCATGGATCCGGGCGGCCGAGGGACTGGCCGGTTTCGAATGGCGTTCGGCGCTCCGAACCTGGCTCACCGGAATTCTGCTCAACTGCCTCCGCGAGGGCTGGCGCGAGACCGCCGAACCCACCGAGCCGCTCGACGACCACGTTCCGGCCTCTGCGACCATTTCGGTGGAGCTCCGGATTGATCTCGAAACCGCGCTTCGCGAGCTGGCGCCGGGCTACCGCAGCGTGCTCGTCCTCCACGACATCGAGGGCTACACCCACGAGGAGATCGCCGCGCTGCTCGGGATCGACGCGGGAACGTCGAAGAGTCAACTCGCCCGCGGACGCCGCGTGCTGCGGCGCCGCCTTGAACGATCAGGAGAATCAGCATGACGAACAATCCGGATTCATGGGCCGATGTGGAGCAGCGACCGGAAGCGCTCCGGAGCATCGCCTCGAATGGCGAGCTGCCCCCGGGCCTCGAAGACCGCGTCGTGCGAACACTCCAGAGGCGAGGCCTGCTCGGCGCCGCGCCGCGAAGCCGGCTCGGGCGCTGGGTGCTGCCGGTAGCGGCTGGGCTCGCCGCGCTTGCCGTCGGGTTCGCGCTCGGACGCCGAACGCCGACCGTTCAAGCCGCCGCTTCCCAGCGTTATGCGCTGCTGCTCTACGAGGACGCATCGTTCCAAGCGCCGCCCCGCAGCGCCGAAGCCGGTTACGTGGCCGAATACAGCCGCTGGGCGAGAGAGGTGAACGCGGCGGGGAACGGATTGACCGGGGAGGAGCTGAATTACAGCGGGCGAACGATCGACTCGGCGGGCGCGGCAGTCGATCACGACCGGGCGGCGGATGGCCAATCAGTCCTAAGCGGTTTCTTCATCGTTCACGCGGCCGATCTCGAGCGGGCCACCGCGATCGCGAAGACCTGCCCGCACCTCAAACATGGTGGCCGCGTGGTGATCCGTCCGATCGAACCGACCTGACCACGCTCTACAGGCTTCCGGGTCGGATCGAGAGCGATTGGTGTTGTGCCGAAGAAGACGCGACCCGGCACGACGCGGCCGCCGGCTGCTACTCCTCGCCGGCCGGCGTAAGCGGGACCAACCGAGCCCGAGGAGGGATCCCCGGCTCGAGCTCCATGATGCCGGCGGAGGCAGGAAGGTCGAACCGCCGAGCACCGGCGCCGCCCGGATTCATCACAGTCACCACCGAATCGAGCAGGGTCAGCACCGGTTTGTGGGTGTGGCCGAACACGATCACTTCGGCGTTAGGCCAGCGGCGGTTGAGCTTTTCGGGGGTGGGCACTCCGACCTGGTGACCGTGAATGAGCAGGAAGTCGAAGCCGTCGATCCGGGTCTCGACGATCTCCGGAACGAGGGCCCGGATGTCGAAGCCGTCGGTGTTGCCCCACACCGCCGTCACCGGTGCGATCGTTTCGAGCGCCGTCAGAATGTCGGGATCGCCGATGTCGCCGGCGTGGAGGATTCGGTCGACGCCGGCGAAGAGATCGAACACTTCCGGCCGGAGCAGCCCATGCGTGTCCGAGATGATCCCAAGCCGCATCTACGTCGGACGGGCGAGGAGAGGCCCGCGGTCCGAAGACTGTGCCCGCTTCCCGCTTGTGTGCGCCTCGCGCTTCGTCTCGGCGCCATCGCCCTTCTCCAAGAAGAGATTGTCCGCGATCCCCGCGATCTCCTCCGCCTCGCGCCAGGCCGCCTCGAGCATCGCCAGCTCGCCCTCGAGCGCCCGTCGTTCGGCGTCCTCGTTCGCGGCCATCTCGAGCGCCAACCGGTCGGCGAGGGGGAGGCGCGGCAGCGCGGTACTCGGCTCCGCGCCGATCCCCCCGCGGCCCCAGAACGAGCGTTTGGTGAGGTGGAGAGCGAGCCGCTCGGAGACCGACGCCTCGGGCACCTCGGCGGGGAGGAGCGCGAGCGCGTTAGGCGCTTTTCCCCAGCGGGTTCGCATCGCGATCGCAGCGACCCGGGCAAAGTAGCCGTCCGGATTGCCGGCGTCGTCGAGCTTGGCGATCGCGTAGCGGACTTCGGCGTCGGCGGCGCCGGGTCCGTTGAGGAAGGCCAGAAGCCGGCCCGCGACCCGAAGGCCGGGATCGCCTGAGAGCGAGGCGAAGCCGCCGTCGTAGGCCACTGCGAGCTGCCACGGCTCGCTCGGGTCGGGCCTGATAAGCTCGCTCCGCTCGAGATGACGGACCCGAATCGGGCTCGACGCGCACCCCGCCGGAGCCACCCACGCCAAGATTCGATTGCGCTCGACGTGAAGCCGGAGCCAGACGGCGGTCTCGAAGCCGGCGGGCTTGCCGAGCGCGCGATGAGCAACCCGGTCGATCAGCTCCGTCGTGCGGTCCTTGAGCCGGCGAGCCAGTTGGACCACAGGGCCCGTTCGCGTCGCGGGCAGCCAGGTCGGGAGGTATCTGCCGTATCGCCACGCCGCAATCTCCGGCTTGAGCGCAGGACCGATCCGCACCAGAGCCAAGCCCTCGGGAAGGAACGCGAGCCCGATGTTGTCGGTCGAGTATCGAAGGCGGGTGTTGCGAACCCGCCGCTCGCACTCCTCGATCGCCTCCCAGCGCTCGTCGAGCGGCGTCAGGTTCCAGCGCTGGCATGACTGGCAGATCACCCAGAGCCGCCCGCGGAGCGGGTCGTATGCGATCCGCGCGCCGACCGGGAACGTCGGGAGGACGTCGTTCCGGCCCAGATAGCCGTTGCAAAAGAGACAGGCGCTGTACATGAGGTCCCGCCTAACCGTTCCACCTGCTCGTGATGTCGATCCCGACCGCGAGCTGGTCGAGCACCCGCTGCACGATGAAATCCACCAACTCGGCGACGGTGCCGGGGCGATGATAGAACCCCGGGGCCGCCGGCAGGATCGTCGCGCCGGCTTCGTGCGCTGCGGTCAAATTCCTGAGGTGCACGAGGGACAGCGGCGTCTCACGCGGCACCAGAATGAGCCGGCGGCCCTCCTTGAGCGTCACGTCGGCGGCCCGCTCCACGAGCGAACGGCTCGTACCGTGCGCGATCGCCGCCACCGTACCCATCGAGCAGGGACACACCACCATCCCAGCCGTACGTTGGGACCCCGAGGCCGGTTTGGCTCCGCGATCGTCGTCGGAATACGATGTCACCGACGACCAGTCGCCACCGGTCGCGGCTTGGAGCTTCTCCAACCCGGAAATCCCGCTCTCTTGCTCCAACAATCTCCAGCCGTGCCGCGAGACGATGAGCCAGACTGGAACGTGTGCGCGCGCGAGCACGTCGAGCAGCCTCACCGAATAGGGCGCGCCCGAGGCTCCGGTGACGCCCAAGACGACCGGGAGACCGCTCACCGGCCTCGGCGGCTCGGCGTCGGGGAGCGAACCCGTTGCTTCGGAACAGACTTGGGCCAGGCCTGCTTCTGGGGCTGAGGGCCCGGCGAGGGAGTCGACTTCGTGGGTCCGGGATGGACCGGACCCGGCGCCGGCTTCGGTACGTCGGTCTTCTTGTCGCTCATCGTAGCATCCGATCGAAGAGTGCAAAGACGAACACGGTCACGCTCATCACGCCGTTCATCGTAAAGAAAGCCGCATCGAGACGCGAAAGGTCACCCGGCTTCACGAGGTGGTGCTCATACGCGAGAATCCCGGCGGCGACGATCAGGCCGGCATAATACACCAGACTGAACCCCGCGCCCCATCCAAACAGCACCAGCGCGGGAATGGTGACGCCGTGGAGGAGCTTGGCCATGAGGATGGCCCGCTGCTGCCCGAGCCGAACCACCGCGCTCTTGAGACCCTCGGCCGCATCGAACGATTCGTCCGGGAGCGCGTAAAAAATGTCGAACCCCGCGACCCAGGTGGCCACCCCCACCGTGATCGCGATCAGCACCCACCAGGGCTCGCTCCACCGGCCGGTCACGGCGAGGTAGCCGCCCACCGGCGCGATCGCGAGGCTCATGCCTAACCAGAGATGCGGCCACCAGGTCCACCGCTTCGAGAGACTGTAGGTCATCACCCATCCGAGCGCGACCGGGCTCAGCCAGAGGCAGAGACGATTGAGGGACGCGCTCGCGAGAACGAAGATCCCGCCCGCCAGCACCACCGATCCCCACGCCTGGATCAGCGTGAGCGAGCCGGTCGGCAGCTCGCGCGACTTGGTCCGCGGGTTGCGGGCATCGAACTCCCGGTCCGCGATCCGGTTGAAGCCCATCGCCACCCAGCGCGCCGCCGAGAATGCGATGACCACGATCAGAACGGCGCGAGGGCGGACCGGCGCCACCATCGACGCGGCGAGCACGCCGAGCAGCGCGAAGGGCAGCGCGAAGAGCGTGTGGGGAAGCTTGACGAAGTTGACGTACCGCACCAGCAGCGAGGTGCCGGAGTAGGTCTGCGCTTCGCGAGGAGCGAGCGGCGAGGGAGGAGGGGCAAACGGGTCGGCGCCGCGCATCAGGGCGCTCGGGTTCCCAGCTTGATGCCTAACTTCGGCCACATCTCGTCCACCCGCCGCTTCGTGTCTGCGTCCATCTCGATCACTTTCGGCCACTCGCGGGTAAAGCCTTCTTCCGGCCACTTCTTCGTGGCGTCGATTCCCATCTTGCTTCCATAGGTGAACGCCCGGCTCGAGTGATCGAGCACATCCACCGGTCCCATCGTGAAGCGGACGTCGCGTTCGGGGTCGATGTTGTTGAGCGCGACCCACCACGCCTCGTCCGGATCTCGAACGTTCACCTCTTTGTCCAGCACCACGAGCACCTTGGCGAGCGACATGAGCCCCGCCCCCCAGAGAGCATTCATCACCTTGTACGCCTGCCCCGGATACTGCTTGTCGATCGAGACGAACACCAGGTTGTGAAAGATGCCGGGCGCCGGCATATGGTAGTCCACGATCTCCGGCACCGTGAGCCGGAGCAACGGCAGAAAGATCCGTTCGGTCGCGTGGCCGAGGAAGTAGTCCTCCATCGGCGGCCGGCCGACGAGCGTGGCCGGATAGATCGGGTCGCGTCTCCTGGTGACACAGGTCACGTGGACCTTGGGATAGTAATCGGCGAGCGAATAGAACCCGGTGTGGTCACCGAAGGGGCCCTCGAGGACGAGGTCCTCCGCGGGGTCGATGTAGCCTTCGATCACGAGATCGGCCTCCGCCGGGACTTCGAGCTCCGCGGTGAGCGCCTTCACGAGCACCACGGGATCGCGGCGGAGGAAGCCCGCGAACAGGAACTCGTCGATCGTCGGCGGGAGCGGCGCCGAGCCGGAATAGATGCTCGCCGGGTCGCCGCCTAACGCGATCACGACCGGCATCCGCTCCCCCTTCTCCGCCATCTCGCGCCAGTGCGCGGCCCCGACTTTGTGCCGCTGCCAGTGCATCGCGAGCTCGCGCCGGCCGGTCACCTGGACCCGGTACATGCCGACGTTTCTGATCCCGGTCGTCGGGTCCTTCGTGATCACCATCGGAAGGGTGAGATACCGGCCGCCGTCTTCGGGCCAGGTCTGGAGAAACGGGTAGCGGCTGAGGTCGATGTCGGCGCCCTCCAGGACGACTTCCTGGCAGGCGCCCCGGCCGCTCTTCAGCTTCGGCGGGAACTTGCCCACCTCGGCCAACTTCGGGAGCATCGCGAGCTTCCCGAACAGCGATTCGGGGACTTTGAGCTGTAAGAGGTCGGTGATTCGCCCGCCCACCTCGTCGAGCTGTTGCACGCCCAAGGCAAGGCACATCCGCCGCATCGACCCGAAGAGATTGATCGCAACGGGAATCGGGCTGGTCGATCCGTCCTCGAGCACGGGTCGCTCGAACAAAAGGGCCGGGCCGCCGCCCGGACTTTTCATCGCCCGGTCCGCAATTTCGGCGATCTCGAGCTTGGTCTTGACCGGATGCTGGATCCGAACCAGCTCGCCGATCTGATCGATCGCGCGGACGAAATCCCGAAGGGAATCGAGGGGGGACGTGCGGGCCTCCTAGATCGGGGACGGGCGACAGGGGACGGGGGACGGGGAACCGAGAACGGGGCAGAGCCAACGCCGTTGAAACCCACGAGCCGCGCCCCGAAGGCTGGTGCGAAGACCCCGGTCCCCCGTCCCCCGTCTCCTGTACCCGGTCTTCATCTCACCCCCACGTGAATCGCGCAAATTCCACCGAGCAACCGTTTGAACCGCACGTCCCGAAACCCAGCCGCCCGCATCTGCTCGGCCAAAGCCTCGCTCTCCGGAAAAGCGAGAACGGACTCTGGCAGGTAGGTGTAGGCGGTCCTATGTTTCGAAATGAGGCGACCCAAGAGCGGCAGCACGTATCGGAAATACCCGAAGTACAGGCCGCGGAGCGGCTGCCTTCGAGGCGTCGTAAACTCGAGAATCACAAGCCTTGCGCCGGGTTTGAGCACCCGCGACGCTTCACGAAGTCCATGATCGAGGCTCGCGAGGTTCCGAACGCCAAATCCTACCGTCGCGCCGTCGAACCGGGCGTCGGCAAATGGGAGCTCGAGCGCGTCCGCGCTCACCGGGGAGACACGCTTCGACTTGCCTCGGCCGAGCGTGAGCATCTTGAGCACGAAGTCGGCGCCGATCACCCGACCCCCAAACGCCGGCTGATTGCCGAGGGTCGCGGCGAGGTCGAGGGTGCCGGCGCACAGGTCGAGATAGTCGCCGGCCGGGCGTTGCTCCCAGCCGAGCTCGCGCACCGCGAGACGACGCCACCATTTGTCGATATTGAGACTGAGCAGATGGTTGAGCAAGTCGTAGCGCGGGGCGATCGCCTCGAAGATGCCCCGGACGTACGCCCGCTTCTCCGACCCGCCCGTGACTGGTAACTCTCTGTCTGTGGCTAACATAGCCGCTCAATGTAGCCGCCGCCTCTCGCGCGCCGCAAGCAGGCCGTCGTGAGCGACCGGATCGACCTCAAGCCGAAAACGGATCAGGAGGTCGTCGCCCTTGCGAAACAGGGGAGCGAAGCCGCCTACCGAGAGCTGATCCGACGCTACGAGCGGCCGGTGTTCTCGCTGATCTTCCGCATGGTGCGAAACCGCGAGCTCGCCGAGGATCTCTCCCAGGAGACCTTCGTGAAGGTGCTCAACGCGGTCGAGTCGTACCGGCCGGAATTCAAGTTCTCTTCATGGGTGTTCAAGATCGCCAACAACGCCGCGATCGATCACTTGCGACGCCGCGAGCTCGACACCCTTTCGCTCGACGGATCGCCTCACGCTGAAACGCCCGAGATGATCGAGGCGACCGCGCTTCAAGTACGCGAGTATGCCGAGACGCAACTCGAGGAAGTCGAGAATCGCGAGTTGGGCCGTTCGATCGGAGCCGCGATCGAAAAGCTCCGGCCCGAATACCGCGCGTGCATCCTGCTGCGCCATGTCGAGGGACGACCGTACGAAGAGATCGCGGAGATCTTGAGCCTGCCTCTTGGAACCGTGAAGACGTATATCCATCGAGCTCGGAACGAGCTTCGGATCGCCTTGGAACATCTCCGCCAGTGAAACTCATGCTGGGACCGCGCCGTAATTGGGGGCACTTATGAGCGCTCTCTCCAAGCACCTCACCGCCGACGATCTTGATTCGTTTCACTCTGCATCGATGAGTTCAGAGATGCGGTTGCATCTCGAAACATGCGACCAGTGCCGGCAGTTGGTCACCGCCGACGCTATCGTCATCGAAGCCCTTTCAGCCCTACCGCTGCTCACAGTTCCGCGAGACTTGACGGACCGAGTCATGGCGCGGGTTACGATCGCGCGGCCGTCTCGAGTCCCGGTGCTGTCGTTCCCCAGACTTCGACGACCTCAGTTCGCGTGGGCCGCGGCGGTTGCCTTCCTCGCCATCGGGACGGCGGCATGGTCCGCCTTCAATCGTCCGGTGCTGGACGCGTGGATTCAGTCGGCCGGCAGCGAGGCGGGCCGGATGGGATGGCTCGGGATCAAGACGCTGGCCGCGAATTTGTCGGAGCAGCCCTGGTTCACGTCGCTTCGCGACTGGTTCGCGGCCCCCGTGCGGACGATCGGAGTAGTCGGCGGCGGGCTCGCGCTCTATCTCACCGCCCTGGTTGCGTTCAAGAAGCTCATCACGCCGAGGAACCCGGTGGTGTCCGATGCGAACGCGTAGAGATTCGACCTTCCTTCTCGGCTTCCTTCTCGGCATCACAACCAATCTTCACGCAACCGGCACCGGTCGGCACATCGAGCGGGCGCTCGATCGTTTGCGCGAGCGGCTCCCTGGAATCCTGGGCGGCCAGTCGGTCATTGCTCCGCAGGCGGTTCAGGATGGCGGAGCCAACGGGCCGATCATCTCGCTCGCGCACTTGAGCGATCCGCTCGCGCTCGAGCGCCGGCTCCGCGAGCTGGTCACTGCGCCCTACACGAATGTTCGGCTCAACGTGCCGAGCGGCAGGGCGCGCCTCGGCGACTTCAGCGTGGGCTCCTCCGAGACGGTATCCGGCCACCTCCTGGTCATCCGCGGCAGGGCCGACGTGCAGGCTGGCGCGAAATGCCTATTCCTCGCGCCTGCGGAGCGTGCGG
>JBDTOH010000129.1:0-11905 GCA_039933355.1 Gemmatimonadota bacterium
AGTACTACCAGGGCGTTAGGCAGGACGGGATGATGGTGCTGGTCTATCGGGAGCCCGCGGCGGATCGGTGGTATTTGGCGGGGTGGTGGGATTGAACGGGGAACGAGGACCGGGGACCGAGGACCGGGGTTCGCTCGACAGCTCATTTCAATCGAGCGGGAATAGAAGCCCGGGTCCCCGGTTCCCGGCTCCCTGTCCCCGATTTGTTGAGCTCCGCTGCCACACCGCTTTCTCCTTCGGCGACGGGGGAGTCGCGCCGGAGGTGCTGGCGAAGCATGCGGCCGGGCTCGGATATGCAACGTTAGGTATCACCGACCACGCGGATCTGGGCGGCATCGTCCGGTTCGCGGCGGCGTGCGGAGAGCATGGAGTGCGGCCCATCGTCGGCGCGGAGCTGGTCGTCGACGGCCGCCCTCTCGCGCTGATCGCGCGAACGCTTCAAGGCTATCGTAACCTCGCCGCGCTGATCACCAGCTCCCGGGTCGGGAATCTCCGCCGCTGGACCAAGCGAACCGCCACGCGGGGCCGGCTCCGCTTGAGCTGGGCGGAGGTCGCCGAGAGGAATGAAGGGCTTCACCTGCTCACCGGACCGGCATCCGGCACGCTCGCCACGCTGGTCCGAGCGAATCAGCTCGACGACGCCCGGCGGCTTCTCGTGCGCTACCGCGATCTATTCGGCGAGCGGCTCGCAGTCGAAGTCCAGCTCCATCATGCCGGCCGGGACGAGGCCGCGCTGGCGGGCTCGCTGGTCGAGCTGGCGGGGCGGGCCGCGGTGCCGTGGGTCGTCACCAACGATCCCCGCTACATCGACGAAGGAACTCGGCTGGTCCACGAGATCCTGACCGCGCTCCGCCACGGCACCGATCTCGTCACCGCTACTGAGCGAGGACTCCTCCATCCAAACGGCTCGTGGCAGCTGCTGTCGCCCGAGACGATGGCCGAGCAATGGCGCGGAGCGGAAGCGGGCCTGGCCGAGAGCCAGCGGATCGCCTCGGAGTGCGAGTTCGATCTCTCGTGGGTGCGGCCTCCTCTTCCCCGGTTCAACGTCCCGTACGGATACGACGACGTGAGCTTCCTGCGTGAGCAGGTCTACTATGGCGCCGCCGAGCGCTGGGGCGCTCCTGGAGAGCGAGAAAAGGCGCAGATCGAGCACGAGCTCGCGGTGATCGACCGGCTCGGCTTCTCGGGATTTTTCCTGGTGATGTGGGATGCCGTGCGGTTCGCGCGGAGCCAGCGAATTCTCTGCCAGGGGCGCGGCAGCGCCGCGAACTCGGTCGTCGCCTACTGTCTCGGCGTCACCGCGGTCGATCCGGTCAAGCACGGGCTCCTGTTCGAGCGATTTCTCTCAGAAGCGCGGATCGACGGGCTCACCGACGCGCCCGACATCGACGTGGACGTCGAGCACGACCGGCGCGAAGAAGTGCTCGACTACATGTACCATCGGTATCAGCGTTCGAGCTCGGCCCTCACCTGTGTCACCCAACTCTACAGCGCCTGCACCGCGCTCCAAGACTCGATGCGCGCCCTCGGCTATCCGGCGGAGACAGCGTTCAAGCTCTCCAAGCGGCTCCACGGCTACGGCTGCTCGCCGGGAGCGGATTATCTCGAGCGGGAGCTCGCGACCAAGCAGGGCGTCGATCTCTCGGACGAGAGGGGAAAGACCGTCCTCGCCGCGATCCGGGCGTTCGACGACATGCCCCGGCTCCGTTCGACCCATCCGGGCGGGTTTGTGCTCTCGTCGGAACCGTTAGGCGACTTTTGCCCGATCGAGGCGACCTCGATGGGGCGGACGATCATTCAGTTCGACAAGGACGACCTCGACCTGGCCGGAATCCCCAAGTTCGACTTCTTGGGATTGGGCGGGCTCTCCCTGGTCCGCCGGGCGTTCGAAGCGATCGAAGCGAGGACCGGGACCGTGCTGTCCATGTACAACCTCCCCGACGACGACCCGACAACCTATACGATGATCTCGAAGGGCGAGACGATCGGAACCTTTCAGATCGAGAGCCGGGCCCAGATCGCCTCGATCCTCCACACCAAACCGGAGCGGCTCTACGACCTCGTGGTGCAGGTTGCGCTGATTCGTCCGGGGCCGATTCAGGCCAAGTTCGTGAATCCCTATACCCAACGCCGGCGCGGGCACGAGGAAGTCACCTATCTCCATCCCGCGCTCGAGCCGATCCTCAAACGGACGCAAGGAATTCCCATCTTCCAGGAACAGGCGATGGCGATCGCCATGACGCTCGCCGGCTACTCGGCGGTCGAAGCGGATCTCCTCCGCCGAACCATGGGCAATCAGCGGAAGATGAAGCGGCTGGTCGTGGCGCTTGCGACGCTCCGCGAACGATTCATCGCCAACGGAATCAGCGACGAGGTGGCGCACCAGATCGAGGACGACCTCCTCAGCTTCGCCAACTATGGGTTTCCCGAATCACACGCCTGGAGCTTCGCACTCATCGCCTTTGCGACGGCGTATCTCAAGGCAAACTATCCGACTGAATTTCTTTTCGGGCTCTTGAACGCCCAGCCCCTCGGCTTCTATCCGATCGCCACGCTGATTCATGACTCGCGCAGGAGTGGTGTCCTGGTGGACCCGCCGTGTTTGTTGGAGGGAGAGAGGGGCTGCACGATAGAAGGCGGCAAGACGGCAAGGCGGCAGGGCGGCAAGTTGCTTCGTTGGAAAGCGAAGCCTGGCAATCTTCGCAGGTCTCTAAGCTCGCAGGAATCCGAGACTGCCTTGCCGCCCTCTCCCCGCCTTCGGCTTGGCTGGCGGTTCATCCGTGGTATCGGAGGCAAAGCCCTCGACGCCCTCGAGAAGGCTCGCAAAGACGGGCCCTTCTCCTCCATCGCAGATGTGATTCGTCGCACTGAGTTGCCGCGGACCGATGTGCTCTCACTGGCGCGTGCGGGAGCGTTCGCGGCGTGGGAGCCGAATCGGAGGAAGGCCGCGTGGGAAGGGCTCCGTCACTCGGGCGATACGCTTCCTTTAGCTCCTCCTCGCCCGACGCCTCACGCACCACGCGCGTTTTCCAAGCCCGAGCTCGTCTTCCTCGACTACTTCTCCACCGGCATGAGCTTGAACGGCCATCCGGTCGAGCATCTTCGGCCGAGGCTCGGCCGGTCGGGCGCGATCGACAGCCGACAGCTGGCCCATGCTCGTCACGGTGATCAGGTGATCGTCGGCGGGCTGGTCGTCGCGCGGCAACGGCCCGAAAGCGCCAATGGCGTGCTCTTCATTCTCCTCGAGGACGAATATGGATTTCTCAACGCGATCGTTCGGAGGGAAGTGGAGGAAGCGCACCGCGAGATCAGCCGGCATTCGTCCTTCCTGCTGATCCTGGGTCACATCCAGCGGGACGGGCCGGTCGTTCAGGTAATTGCGGAGCGGCTGAAGCCGATCATGCCGCGCGCGGCGCTCACGTTCAAAGCGAGGGATTTCCGGTAGGCTACTTGATGATCGCCAGCATCACATCGTACAACGCATGGCTCCATGCCGCGATCCCAAATCCCCGGGCGACATACAGGAGACTGAACAAGAGCCCGGCAATCGCGCGGAAGAGAAACGAGCTCAGCTCGAACGGATCGCCGTATTGACCGATGTAGTGAAATGCCGAGAAGATCAGCGCGCCCACGAGCACACCGGTGGCCGTACAGGCGCGCGGACCCCATCCGAACACCACCTTGGCCAGCCATGCGGTGCCCGACACCAGGAGCACCCGGAAGACCAGCTCTTCGTAGATTCCCGCCCCGAGCGAGATCATGATCTGGGTCGGAAATCCGAACTGCGTGATGGCGCCGCCCTGGATGGAGAGCCGTCCGAGCAAGAGCGACGTGAGCGTGCTCGCGACCGTGCCTAACAGCACGGCGTAGATCACCGACTCGCCCAGCATGCCGAGGAAATAGCTCGGCTCGATCGGCCCGTTCTTGCGGCGGTCCCTGAAGATCAGCACGGCGCCGGTTCCGAGCAGCACGGCGCTGAAGATGGTCAGTCCGTACCGTCCGCCCAGCGCCGTGAACAGACTCTTGAGCAGGACGTCCGCGCCGTTCCGGACGCCGGCGATCTGGGAGCCCGTGAGCAAGAATGCGAGCCCCTCGTAAGCCAACAGAAGCGGAAGCGCGAACGTGAGGCTGTATCGGGCCGCCCGGACGGCCGACCAGTAGGAGCGGGGGCCTGAGCGCGGAGATGACTTGGCTGGAGGCATGGTCGGTCTCCTACGTGTCCAGAGGCCGCAACGTTTCGAGTATCACGCCTGATCGCCGGCTTCCCTGCGACCGCGTGCAAAGCCCCGTTGCAACGCCGGCGGAGTGACCATCGTCGTGAGAATCCCCATCGCCACGAGGCAGAGGACGTCGCCTCGCTCACGACCGGCGATCCGGCGATCGAGAGCCGGGAAAAGTGTCGCGCCGCCCACCCAGAGGATGGACGGCGCGATTGTGATGCCTTTCGAGCTTGACACGATACACCTGGGAATCAACGTCCGGGTGTACTGCGCCATCAGGTCCTTAGAACGTCGCGTTCTCCTGGCGATCGCTTGCCCAAATCAAGCTCGAGTGACTACTGCCTGCACTAGACAATGGATCACCTCCTCTCATCGGGGTCCGACATAACAGCCGTAGGGGCGTTTCTAAGTTGTGAAGGTCGCGCGAAAAAGACAAGTCGTCGGCGTTGACCTCGTCTCGGCGGTGGCGCACATTGTCCCAGTGCTTCGAACTTCACCAACCTACCGCGCGCTCGTTCGCCTGGCCGTCCGCCTGGTGCCGCTCTTGCGGCGCTCGGTCAAGGTCGCGGCGGGACACCGCGGGCGCCTGGGTGCCGCAGCCCGCCTCGCGGTGTGGGCCGCCGCGGAGCGCGATGCTACACGTCCGCTCCTCTGGTGCCACGCTCCGTCGGTTGGAGAGGGCCTCCAGGCTGAAGCGGTCCTCAAAATCCTCCGAGCTCGTCATCCCCACTGGCAGATCGCTTACACCTACTTCAGTCCGTCCGCGCTGCCGCTCGCGGCTCGCCAGCCCGCGGACGTCCGCGAATATCTGCCCTACGATCGGCCCGCCGACGTTGCCTCGGCTCTCGATGCGCTCGCCCCAACTGCCTTAGTCTTCACGAAGCTCGATCTCTGGCCGGAGCTAGCCGTGCAGGCGCGTCACCGCGGAGTGCGAGTCGGGATGATCGCTGGGACAGTCAGCCCTGTCAGCAGCCGGCTCCGCTGGCCCGCCCGCGCATTGACTCGTCCCGGGTATCGGGCGCTCGAATCGGTCGGCGCGATCGCGGCAGACGACGCCGGGCGGCTCGCAGAGCTGGGTGTGGACCCGAGCCGGATCACGATCACCGGCGATCCGCGCTTCGACAGCGCCCTCGCCGCGACCCGGAGCGCACCTAACGATAGCCGACTGGGTGAAGTGGGCCGGGGCGCGCCGACCCTGATCGCGGGATCGACCTGGCCGGCGGACGAAGCCGCGCTCCTTTCCGCGTTCGTCACGGTCCGGGCCCGCCATCCCGAAGCTCGCCTGGTCCTGGTCCCTCACGAGCCTACGACCATTCACTTAACCGGAATCGACCTGCTCGCTGCGTCGTTCCGGCTGCCGCCGGCGGTGAGGTTCTCCACGATGAGCGAGGCTTCGCCGCTCATCGTGGTCGACCAGGTGGGGCTCCTCGCCGCGCTCTACCGCTCCGGCACTATTGCCTTCGTCGGGGGCGGATTCGGGAGGGCGGGTCTTCACTCGGTGATCGAGCCGGCGGCCTCCGGCCTTCCCGTCGTGTTCGGCCCGGAGTGGCGCTCGAGCCGGGAGGCAGGACTTCTCCTCGAGGGCGCCGGGGCCTTGGTCGCGCAATCCGCGGAGGCGCTGGCCGCAGTCTGGACCCGCTGGCTCGAGGATCCCGTCTCGCGTGAGCAGGCCGCAACCCGGGCGAGCGCGGTAGTCGCAGCGGGACTAGGGGCAGCCGAGCGGAATGCACGGCTGGTCGAGCTCTTGATCGCGGCCGGAATCAGCCGTTAGGCATCGGGCGCTACGGAACGGAGCTCCCCTTCTTTTCCACCAAACCGGGCCAGTTGCCGTCGGCCTTGATCAGATTCCCGGCCGGGTCGGCGTTGTACTTCTCTTGCGCGCTCTTCGCCGCGTTGAGGATAAGCCGTCCGTTCTGGATCTGCCAGATCTCCGGATCGCCGGGATAGACATAGTTCTGCGAGGCAGCCCAGCCGCAAAAGCCTCCGAACTGGGGCGCATAGTTCGGCGGATCCTGCTCGAACAGCTTCTGGTTTTCCACCGACGCGAAGTAGAAGATCGCTCCTCCGAACGTCACCTGATGCTCAGAGGACCCCTTCATCGGCTTGTGCTGCCGGAAGTACGCGACCGGATCATAGCCCTTGATCGCAATCTTGTCGCCGTCGATGTTGACGAGACGCTTGACCCCACCGGTGATGGCCCGGCCCTCTCTGGTTTGTTCCTGGCCCTGCAATCCACGCGGGGCCACGACGAAGAAGGCAACCACAGCGAACCCGCTAAATAGACCGCGACTGAACACGAGCACCTCTCAAGCAGGACGGTGTACTAGGCCCCGAATCCGGGACATTCCAGTAACGGCGCGACGCTTCAGTTGGTTCCAGGACTGGGAGTACTACGGAGAGAGGCAAACCCCACGGGCCGCAGACCGGCCGTGGGGGTCAGCGCCCGACGATGATCCCCTCGTAGACGACGGTCTTGGGGGCGACGAGGCCGAGGGTGAGGCCGGTCAAGAGGAGGTCGCTCCACCGCATTTTGGTCGTGATCTTGAGATTGGCGACCGCCTTCCCCCCGACCAGCTGGCCGGCCAGCTTCTTCTCGAGCGAGGGCCGCCCCATCGAGACCAGCCCGAACAGCCCGTGGACCGAGTGGGCGGTGACCCGGAAGGGCGTCCCCGCGGGCGCCTCGCCGGCCGGCCCCGCCATCGACACGGGAACGCCTAACGTTGTCGCATCGAACGTCTGGGCGCACCCGCTCGCGAGCACTGCCGCCACTCCAAGGGCCAGCCATGGACGCTGCCGCATTGATATCGCCTCGACTAATTGAACGAACCGAGATGTGTCGCTAGCGGAACGAGTACCCGAGACCGATGCTCACCACCCTCGGAGCGTCGCCGGGGTCCTCGGTGAGCATCCGGCTGTCGTACATCGCCCGAATGGTGATGCCGTTGAGCAGACCCAAGTCGACGCCGGCACTGATCGCGCCCCGAAGCCGCTTGAGGCTGATGCCGCCGCCCCCGTCATACTGGAGGCGAGGTGCGAGCCACGGCTTTACCGCGAGCACCGGATTGGGGATGGTGAGGCTCGCCCCAAGACCGAGGTGGGAGCGCCACCGGCGTTCGTCCGTGCCGGCCGGAGGCGGACTCGCGGGGTCGATCCGTTTGGTCACCCGCGCGAGACCGCCCTCGATTGCGACCGAAAGCGGCACGAGCGGACCACCGAACACCTTTACCCCTGCCTGAGCCCCGACCGACGCGTCGTGAGACGACTTGCCCGCGGCATCGAACGTCGTGAGCCGGGAGATCCCCGCCGAGGCGGTGAGCGGCCCGAGACCAAGCGCGAGGGAGGCGCCGAACGTCGTCGTGCCTTGGCTCTCCGTCGCACCGGGCGGCAACCGCTTCGCGAACCCGATGTCGGCCCCGATCGAGATTCCGGTCGGCGAGGGCATCATTCGGAGGGGAAGGCCCGCGGCCTGTGCCCGCGCGGCCGATGCGCGGATCGTCAACCCGACGACCACAACAAGGCCGCACCCAATCAAACGCCGTCCATACATCATAAGTCTACTGGCCGCTTTCCGCGGCATCCGCATCACTTGAACGTGTAACTGAGGCCGACACCGAACGATCCCGGCGTGATCTGGTCGGCCCAGACCCGATCAAACGCAACCTGCACTCCGATCCCGTTGAGAAGACCAAAGTCGATGCCGGCGCTCATGCCGAAGTCGCTCGTCGTCTGCGGGTTTCCTCCCGACACTCGGCTGACATCGAGACGAGGCGCGACCCACGGTTTGATCGCCACGAGGGGTCGAGCAAATACCCACGAGATGCCGACGCCGACCGGGACGTGCCAAAGTGCGTTACCGGAGCTCGTCGATGGATGGAATGCCGCTCCAGCCTGAAGATTGACCGCGAACGGGACCAGCGGACCGCCGATCGCCTTGTAGGTGAGCGCGAGGCCGCCCCAGGATGTGTCGCCGAACGTCGTGCCGGACACGTCGCGCCGCGAAACGAACGCCGCGATCCCGGCGCGGCGCCCTCCATACGAGAGCTCCGCCTGATAGGCCGAGCCCTTGAGCGCGTCCTCGTTAGGAAAGCCGATGGAGGCTCCGATCGTCACCCCTTTCGGGGTGCCGCCGCCCTGGACCGGGAGCCCCGGTGCCTGCGCGCTCGCAGGGACCCCAACCGATCCGAGCAGCATGACGATCACTGCGAACCCGAGGTACATCGATCTCGATCGATCTCGGCCCCCGCCCAGGCGCATGATCAACGCAGGATCGCGAAGCTGATCGCGACGCCGTCGAAGTCGCCCAGCCCGCCGCTCACTCGAAGCTCGAACTTCTTGTTGAAGTTGACGTCGACTCCGACGCCCAGCCCGAACAAGAGCTCACTCTGCCGGTCGCCGAACGTCGGTCCGAGCACCGGGTGGACGTACGGGATGAAGCTGACATTGGAATCCTCGAGGTCGATCCGCCGGCCGAGCGAAATGCCGAACGGAATGAACGCCTGAGAGACACCATCGCCGAACCGGCCCCCGACGCCGACCGTGAACGAGCCGTCCAGCGGGAACGACTGGCTCTGGTCGATGACCCGGAGCCGAAAGTCGGCTCCGGCGAGAAACGCCGTCGTGTTCCCCTGGTCCGCGACGCCGCCCCGGAACCCGAAATCGTACTTCCGCGCACCCGACCGATAGAACCCTTCGAACGCCAGCTGGCCGGCGCCCGGATCGCTCAGGCTGGCGCCGAATTCGTAACGGGTCGAAGAGCGGTAGGGTGAGAGGTAGACCGGAGTGCCCGTTGATTGGGCGGCGAGATCACACGTGAGAGCGGCGGCGACACCGCCGAGAAGCAGAACCTGACGAAGCACTAGGGCTCTCCTCGTTATGTGGGAGCAACGGAGCTCGCGGTGACCTGTTCCGCCACGACACGAACGCGATTGGAGACGACCTGTAGAAAGCCGCCCTGCACATTGAAACGTTGCTCGGTGCCCTGATGTTTCACCTTCAACACCCCTTTGCCAAGGAGCGTCATGTACGGCGCGTGGCGAGGAAGAATGCCCACCTGGCCGTCGAACGCCGGCGCCGTCACAGAGTCCGCCTCGCCGTCGAAGACGGACGCTTCCGGACCAATCACCGTAACGTGCATCAGGTCGCCAGCCGCTTGGCGTTCTCGACCACGTCCTCGATCGTACCCACCATGTAGAACGCCTGCTCCGGGAGATGATCGAACTCGCCGGCGAGCACCCGCTCGAAGCTTTCGATCGTATCTGAGAGCTTGACGTACTTGCCCGGGAAGCCGGTGAACTGCTGCGCCACGAAAAACGGCTGCGACAAGAAACGCTGGAGCCGCCGCGCGCGTGACACGACCAGCTTGTCCTCCTCGGACAATTCGTCCATCCCGAGGATCGCGATGATGTCCTGGAGCGCCTTATAGCGCTGCAACGTCCGCTGGAGACCAACCGCCACATTGTAGTGCCGCTGGCCGACGTACTGCGGATCGAGAATCCGGCTCGAGGAGTCGAGCGGGTCAACTGCGGGATAGATGCCGAGCTCGGAGATCGCGCGGCTCAGGGTGACCGTCGCGTCCAAGTGCGCGAACGCCGTCGCGGGCGCCGGGTCGGTCAAGTCGTCCGCGGGGACGTAGATCGCCTGCACCGACGTGATCGAGCCCTTCTTGGTGGAGGTGATCCGCTCCTGCAGATCGCCCATCTCCGTCGCCAAAGTCGGCTGGTACCCGACCGCGCTCGGCATCCGGCCTAACAGCGCGGAGACTTCCGAGCCCGCCTGGGTGAACCGGAAGATGTTGTCGATGAACAGGAGCACGTCCTGGCCCTCGATATCTCGGAAGTACTCTGCGATCGTCAAGCCCGAGAGCCCGACGCGGAGCCGCGCGCCCGGCGGCTCATTCATCTGGCCGTAGACCAGCGCCACCGAGTCGAGGATGCCCGCTTCCTTGAACTCGAGATAGAGGTCGTTGCCCTCTCGAGTCCGCTCGCCCACGCCGCAGAATACTGACCGACCGCCGTGGCCCTTCTGCACGTTGTTGATCAGCTCCTGGATCACGACCGTTTTGCCCACGCCGGCGCCCCCGAAGAGGCCGATCTTGCCGCCCTTGATGAACGGCGCGATCAGATCGACGACCTTGATCCCGGTCTCGAACAGCTCCGTCTTGGGCTCGAGATCGACGAACTTGGGCGTCTCCCGGTGAATCGGCCACCGCTCGACGCTCGCCGGAATCGGAGCGCCGCCGTCGACCGGCTCGCCGAGCACGTTCAAGATCCTCCCGAGCGCCGCTTCGCCGACCGCGATGGTGATCGGCGAGCCGGTGTCGAGCACCTTCATGCCCCGGGTCACGCCGTCGGTCGAGCTCATCGCCACCGCGCGCACCATGTTCTGGCCGATGTGCTGCTGCACCTCGGCCACGAGGCGCACCTTGATGTGACCGGTGTCGTCGGTCACCGCGAGGGCAGTGTAGATCGCGGGGAGATGATCGGGCTCGAACTCGACGTCCAAGACCGGGCCGATCACCTGGACGACGGAGCCGAAGTTCTGGTCAATAGCTGTTGCTGTCATGGTCCAGTCTGCTGTTTGAGTTCCGGGTTGGGGCGGCAAGGCGGCAGGGCGTCTACCCTTGCAGCGCCGCGGAGCCGCCCACGATCTCCGCGATCTCCTGCGTGATCTGCGCCTGCCGGCCGCGATTGTAGGTTCGTTTCAGATACTCGAGGATCTCGCCCGCGTTGTCGGTGGCGCTCTTCATCGCCGTCCGCTGGGCGCCGTAGAATCCGGCGGCGGTTTCGACCAGGCCGCGGTACACCATGTTCCTGACGTAGAGCGGCAACAGGCCCGCGAGAATCGCCTCGGCGTTAGGCTCGAGGATATAGTCGGGCCGGGACTTCGACCCCGCGACCGGTGCTTCAACCGGAAGGATCCGCACCGTCTTGGGCGGGGTCGAGAGCGCGCTGTTGAAGTGGGCGTATACCAGATCGACGCTCGCGAGCCGGCCCGCTTCGTACTCCTTGATCAGCGGCTCGACGACGCTGACCGCATGCGCCACCGTCGGCCGCTCGCCGATGTCCTGCCGGTCAGCCCCGAGCTTGCGGCCGAGATACTTGAAGAAGCCGGCACCCCGCTTGCCGACACTGTGGAGGTCGACCTGATAGCCGGCGGCTTCCAGCTCCTCGATCCGCTTGCGGCCCTCTTTGATCAGATTCGAGTTGAACCCGCCGGCCAGTCCGCGATTCGAGGTGATCAGAATGACGGCCGCGGTCTTTGGACCGCCCTTCGACGGCGGCAGCGGGCGGCGGAGCAATGGGAAAGCAGCCATGAGCTCCGGCGTGATCAAGTCGGCGAGCACTTCCTTGAGCGCCTGGGCGTATGGGCGCGCGGCCGCGACCCGATCTTGCGCACGTTTGAGCTTTGACGTCGCGACCAGCTCCATCGTACGGGTGATCTTGCGGGTGTTGCCTACGGCCCGCATCCGACCCCGAAGCTGCCGATTCTGGTTCGCCATCTACTCGGCCCGGAACAACGGTTTGAACGCCTTCGTCGCGAGCTCGAGCTTTGCCTTGAGAGCGTCGTCGATGACCTTCTTGGTCTTGATCGTCTCGAGAATGTCGCGGTGCTGCGCCTCGAGATACGAGAGAAAATCCGTCTCCCATTGGCGGATGTGCTTGATCTCGACGTCGTCGAGGTGACCG